>JAITNO010000003.1 GCA_031290405.1 Spirochaetaceae bacterium | reverse complement strand
GTCCGCGAAATCGCCCAAGACATAAACATCACCGCCGTCGGCGAAATACGCATAAATTGATTTTATAGTGGCCTACGGCGCTACGCCCCCAGCGGCAGGCTTTGGGTTTGCGAGCGGCGCCCCCCAGACCCCCTCCATTCGCCTATCAGCCTTGCCGACGAGGAAACTTTTAACGGCGGCGTTCACAACGTTAACGGCGACGTTCACAACGTTAACGGCGACGTTCACAACATTAACGGCGACGTTCACAACATTAACGGCGACGTTCACAACGTTAACGGCGGCGTTCACAACATTGACGGCGGCGTTCACAACGTTAACGGCGACACGGAAGGTTTCTAAGTCGACACGGAAGGTTTCAGTGTCGACACGGAAGGTTTCAGTGTCGACACGGAAGGTTTCTTGACCGTCCGAGAACACTTCCAGGACGCCCAAGAAGAGTTCCACGTCGACTCAGAAAGCTTCTGCACCGGCGCTCAGCATGACCTTCCGCTGGTTGGACGGCTCCGCGGCGGGGCAGGCGCGCGCAGGGGCGGGCGCGGAATCAAAACTCTCATCGTTCCCATTCAAATGGTTGTAATAAAAAACATATTTTTCATTATGAAAGATTTTATTATGTTCAATCCCGACTGGATGCCCGGAACTCGGGCGGACACGTTCGAGAGGAGAATGAGTATGCGTATGATAACGGTTGTTTTGACGGCGGCGGCTTTGGCGGCGGCGTGCAATGGGCACGAGTTTGGGGACGGCAGGGGGGCGAGCGTTGCGGCGAATCCTTTGGCCGACGGGGTTTGGAGCGGGGGCGGCTTTGAGGGCGCGACGTCGGCGGCGGGGCCCGACGGCACGGCGAGCTTGCGCATGACCTTCCGCTGGGCGGACGGCTCAGGCGGTGAGCCGGCGAGGTCGGCGGCGGGGGCGGACGGCGCTCAGATTCAGGCTGGGGTGGGGACGCTCCGCAATTTCTTCCAGATGATTCTGGTGGATGTTTCGGCGCGCGACCAAATCTGGGACTTCGACGAAAGGATGAGCATTCCGGGGGAGGCGCGCCCCACGCTGACGGTGGGCTTCTTGCCGGGGCGCACCTACGGGATTCTGATTCTGATGGGGCATAAGGCGGGCGCGGACGCGCCTCCGACGCTGCTTGCCTCCGGCTACGCGATGAAGACGCTCGAAGCGGGGGTGAACGCGCTTGAGATGCCCCTTGTGCCGATTGTGGTGGGCGCGGCGTTCACGCACTACGCGAATCCCCAGGATGTGCGGCAGCCGGGCCGCCTGGCGCGGACGGTGGGCCTGGACGCGAACGCGGTCTACGCGCTGGTCTGCACGCTGGGCTCCGCGACGCGCTATGCGGGCGGCCGGCCGGGCGACGCGCTGCGCGAGGTAACGGGGGACGGCGCGGCTCCGCTGCGCGAGGCGGACAAGGCGGCCTGCCACGGGCGCGACGACTGGATGCCGCCGGACGGGCTGCATCTGGTGGCAAACTACGCGCGGTATTCGTTCAATCCGGCGGGGCAGGCGTCCGACGTGCCGGACTGGTACGAAAAGAACGGCGGCCACGGCACCAACGGCGTGGCGACGTACACGGTGGAAGCGGGGCAGGCGAGCGATGTCGCCGGCAGCGTTTACTTCAACATGGTCTACGCGCCCTTCGGCCTGAAGGCTCTGAACAACTGGAAGGACAGGGGCAAGTTCAGCCATCCGGTTGCGGACGTTCCCCTCTGGATCATCCGCAACGGGCTTAACGACGCGCCGCAGAATGCGGACACGAACTTTGGCGTCTACGACGGGACGGCCTCTTACAACGCCAACGGCGCGCTCTCTGTGGGGGTGGCGGCCGCAGGCGGCGTGGCGGCGCAGGGCGCGGGGCTCTACGAGGACAACAATCCGTGGCCGATTGACGCCGGGCTCGCCGGCGCCCCGACCGACCTGACTGCGGCCCTGGCCTTCCTGGACGGCAAGGGGGCGCAGGGCGCCTACGGCGGCTACACCGTCAGGCTGAGGGTGCAGCCTGACCGGCCGACGCGCATCACGCTGGGCACCGCCGCCGCCGCATCGGACTATTACGCGAACATCAAGAGGTCCGGCCTGCTTATTGAAGGAACGACGCCCATCAGGCTAAAGCCGGTGGAGGCGCTGTGGGCGCCGAACAGCAACACGGTGAGCTACGGGGCGAATGTGCGGGCGGCGCCTGCTTTCCCGGCGGTCAACCCCGATCCGGCGAAGGACTTGATGGTAAAGTTCGGCGTAAAAGCGGCGGGCTATAAAGAATATGACGTTGAAGACGTCGCCGACGCCTTCAACGCGGTGAGCGTCTATCTGAAAAGCCTGGCCGATCCCGCCGTCATAAGCAACATAGACCTGGGGGACTACATCGACCTGCCCTTCCTCCATGTCGCGGCCTACGGCGCCGATTCCGGCGCTAACAACACGCCTGATGCCAAGGGGCTTATCGACATCGCCGCCAACAGCGCCATAAACAAGAATAACGGCGCCCTGCTGCGCCTCTTCGTCGTGGGCAAAAACTCCTTCAAGGCGGGCGGCTCGTATGCCGGCGGCGGGACAGGCTCCACGGATGCCCACGTCGTGTTCCAGTTCCAGAACCTGCCCGGAGGGCATCGCATGAACCCGACGCAGACGAGCGCGAACGGCTACGTCGCAAGCGAACTGCGTCGCTATCTGGCGGATTATGACCGAAGCGCAACGGGCGGCGCGTTCCTTGCCGGCCTTCTGGCCGCCGGTGTGCCCGATGCCGTCCTCTGGGCTCCTGAGCGCGCTATGGCGAAGGAATCGGGCAGCGCCAGTGCAAGCGATGTCCACATCATCACGGACAAAGTCTGGCTGCCGACGGCGTGGGAGATGCAAGGCACGCAAGTCAACAGCAATAAAGCCGAAGGCGGAACCAACCAGGCGAGGCTGGAATACTATGACAGTGTCGCGAAGTGCATTAAATACTACACCGACGCCGATCCCGCCGTCAGTTTGTGGTGGGCCGCATCGCCGACGACGTGGGCAGGCGCCGGCGGCTATTTCTGCATAGTCAACAACAACAACGGCTACGTTTACGCCAGTAAAGCCAACGCGGTCTGTGGCCTGGCCCCCGCCTTCTGCGTCCGCTAGGGCTAGGGCAACGGGGTCTCCCGGCCTTGTGGCGGCGGTGGGGCAAGAGAAGATTTTAGAGTGAACGCCCCTGGTCAAAGCCTGGGGGCGTTTTTTTGGGGGAAGGGCGCAGTTTGTGGCGCCTCTGTTGCAAAAGCGCGTCTGTTCTGTAAGAATGGGGGAATGCGAACTACATTAAAAAAGGGCGACTGCGTTGGGGGTTTTGAGATTCTGGACGTGGTTGGATTGGACGAGCTGGCGGCGGTGGGGATTTACGCAAAACATGAGAAGAGTGGGGCGGAGCTTTTTCACGTCTTTAACGACGACGAGGAAAATCTTTTTGCCTATGCGTTTGCGACGGCGCCGGGGGATTCTTCGGGCATCGCCCATATTCTTGAACACAGCGTTCTCTGCGGGTCCCGCAATTATCCGCTCAAGGATCCTTTTGCGGCGCTGGCGCAGGGCAGCCTGCAAACCTATTTGAACGCGTGGACCTTCCCAGATAAAACGGTCTATCCGGCAAGCTCAGTCAACGAAACCGACTATTTCAATCTGATGTCGGTCTACGGCGACGCGGTGTTCCGCCCTTTGCTGGAGGAATGGACGTTTATGCAGGAGGGGTGCCGACTTGAATTGAAGGGGGACGAGGGGGCAGGCGGAGAACGGCTTGCGCTTACGGGTGTGGTATACAACGAGATGAAGGGGGCCTATTCGGCGTTGGACGAGTACGCCCAGCATTGGTCGGTAAGGTCGGTGCTGCCGGATACGCCTTATGCGTTTGATTCGGGGGGCGACCCTGAGTGCATTCCGCACTTGACCTACGGGGAGTTCCGCGATTTTCACGCAAAGAAATATGCGCCGGCGAATTGCAGGGTGTTTCTTGCCGGCAACATCCCGACGGAGAAGCAGCTGCGCTTCCTGGACGAGACCGTCTTTTCGGGGTTGGAGTCAGGAGGCGCCGCCGAGGATGCGCCGCTTGCCGTGCGCTGGAAGGAACCGCGCTCCTACGAGGTGAGCGCGCCTTCGGGCGGAGACGACAAATCGACGGTGTTTGTTTCGTGGCTGTGCGGCGAGGATGTGCGGAAAAACCCCGAGGAGTTGGTCAAGCTGAGCGCCCTTACCGAGGTGCTGCTGGGGCACGACGGCTCGCCTTTGATGCGCGCTCTTGTGGAGTCTTCGCTGGGCGAGGACCTGGCCACCGTCTGCGGGCTTGAGTTTGAATTGCGCGAGCCGGTGTGGACGGTTGGGCTGCGCGGGGTGGCAAGGGAGACGGACGCGAAGGAGATTGAGGCGTTGATCTTCGATGAGCTAAAGCGGCTGTGCGTGCAGGGCGTTCCTAAGCGGGAGCTTGAGTCGGCCGTGCTCAGTCTGGAATTCTCTCATCGCGAGGTTAAGCGGGCGGGGGGGCCCTGGTCCATTGCCCTGCTCCGCAGGTGTTTGCGCGGCTGGCTGCATCAGTGCAAGCCCTGGGAGACGCTGCTCTTTGCCCCTGCGCTGGAAAGGCTGAAGGCCGATATTAAAAGCAATCCGCGTTATTTTGAAGAGGCCATTCAAACAGCCCTGCTCGACAATCCCCACCGCGCGTTGGTGGTCGTGCGTCCCGGGGACGACTTTGTGGAAAAGCAGGAGGCGGCGCTACGGGAACGCTTGGCCGAAAAGGAGAAGGCGTTCTCGAAAGACGACGTGAACGCCCTGAGGGAAAAGGCGCGGCGACTCGAAGAGAGGCAGAGCGAGCCTGATTCGCCTCTTGCGCTGCGGAGCATCCCCCACATCAGCATTGCGGATTTGAAGAACGAGATAGACCGTGTTCCGCGCACGATGCACGACGCCGGCGGCGTGCCCGTGTTGAGCCACAAGCTGTGGACGAACGGGATCAGCTATTGCGATTTTGCGTTTCCCTACGATGTGTTGTCCCCCAAAGATTACATCTATATGCCGCTTTTTTTTCATTGCATAACGGCGCTCGGCCTTCCCGGCATGGACTATGCGGAGGTTTCAAGCCTTCTTGCCCAGACCATAGGCGATTTTTACGCGCTGCCCCACAGCGGCTCCGCCGCGGAGGGCGCGCCCAAAGCGCTCTCCACGCCGTCAGGCGCCCTGGACTTGACCGGGCGCGACTGGATCTTGTTCAGACTAAAGACGCTGGACGAAAAGATCGCCCCCTCCATCGAACTCGTCTTACGCACCGTCAAAGACGCCGACTTTAGCGACCTGCGCCGCCTGCGCGATCTCGTGTTGGAATTAAAAAACCAGGCTGATTCGAGCCTAGCCCCGCACGGAAGCATCTTTGCGGCGACGCGGGCGGCACGAGGGGCGTCCCTGGCATTGTTAAAGGCGGAAGTCTGTTCGGGGCTTACCCAGATTGACGAGTATCATAAGATCGCCGAGCTCGACACAGCCGAGATAGCGCGGACGCTCTCCCGCATACGGGACGAGCTGTTTTCAAAGACGGGGATGATTGCGTCCATCACCGGCGAAGCGGGAAAAGAAAACCTTGCCGCCATCGAACGTTTCTGCGCCCCGTTCGGCCCCCCGCGCCCGCGCAACCCTGCAAGCGAAGACGAGAGCGTGTTTGCAGGCGTCGCCTGCGGCGAAGACCCCTGCGAAGTCTTTTCGTCGCCTTCGTTGCAGATTGGCTTTGCCGCGATGAGCCTGCGCTCGTCGGCGTATAAAGACCAGGCCTCGGCAGCCGAACAACTCCTTGCCCACTATCTTTCCACCGGCCCCCTCTGGGAGACCATACGGATGAAGGGCGGCGCGTACGGCGCGCACACCGCCGTCGACCCAATCGAAAACAACTTTGTTTTTTCCACCTACCGCGACCCCGCGCCGCACCGTTCCCTCGAGACGTTCCCGTCAGTCTTGAAAGAAGTCGCCGGAGCCAAAATCGACGCGGACACCATGGAGAAGACCATCATCGGAGCCTATTCAAAGATGAAGCAGCCGCGCACAAGCTTGCAGAAAGGCTGGGTCGACTTTATCCGCTTCCTC
>JAITNO010000192.1 GCA_031290405.1 Spirochaetaceae bacterium | reverse complement strand
TTCGTCGAGGATGACGACTTTGGGGTTGTGGGCGATGACGCGGGCAAAGCTGATAAGCTGTTTCTGCCCAGCGGATATGTTCCCGGCCCCTTCGCTAAGGACGGAGTCGTAGCCGTCGGGCAACTTTTCGATGAATGCGTCGGCATGGACGGCGGCGGCCGCCGCGCGGATCTCTTCTCTGGTAAGCGGCAGGCCCAGGCTGATGTTTTCGGCGATGCTGCCGGAAAAGAGGAAGACGTCCTGAAGCACGGGGAGGATGGAACGGCGGAGCAGGGACAGGGGGAGGGTTTTTACGTCCACGCCGTCAAGGGCGATGCTGCCCTCATCAATGTCCCACAGACGGGTGAGTATGTTGGCGACGGTTGTTTTGCCCGCGCCGGTATAGCCGACGATGGCGGCCCTCTGGCCCCGCTCAACCTTGAATGAAAGGTTTTTAAGGACGGTCTCGCCTTCTTTATAACTGAACGATACGTTCTTGAATTCGACGGCGCCTTCGACGTCTCTGTGGCGGGGTTCCGCGACGTCGGGTATCTTGTGGGCCTCGTCGAGGAGGGCGAAGACGCGCTCGCCGCCGGCCATGGCCGACTGGAGTATGGTATACTTTTCGGAGATGTCCATAACGGGGGCGTAGAACATGGCGACAAGGTTGATGAACGCGATGAGGGTGCCGAGGGAAAGGTTGAGGTTTAACACGGCGTTGGCGCCTGCGGCGATGACGGCGGCGGTGGTAAGCACGGCGAGGAATTCCACGATGGGGCGGAAGACGGCGAAGACGTACATCTCGTCCATGTTGGCGGCCAGCAGTTCGTCGTTGCGCTCGGCGTATTCGGCTTCGCTTTTCTTTTCGCGTCTGAAGAGCTGCACGATGGGAAGGAGGGAGAGGCGCTCGGAGAGGTGGGCGTTTATCGCGGAGGAGGCGACGCGCTGCCGCCTAAAGGCGTCGCGCGCGCGGATTCTGCTGACGGCGGTGGTGATGAGCACGGGGGGGAGGCAGGCGACGACGATGAGGGCGAGGGAAGAGGACAAATAGAAGAGGGTAACGATGACGCCGGCCATGACGGCAAGGTCTTTTAAGAGGGCGACGACGACGGAGGTGAAGAATTCGTTGATCGTTTCCACGTCGCCGGTAAGGCGGGTAACGATGCGCCCGACGGGGCTGCGCGAAAGGAAGCCGGTGGAGAGGGATGTGGCGTGGGCGAACAGCTGGGTGCGGATGTCCCTCATGACCTTTTGCCCGACGAGCGAGGCGCTGACGATCTGGACGAAGGTCGCCAGGAACACGACGACGAGCACGGCCAACAAAACAAGGACGATGACGAACAGCGTACGGATGTCCTTCCGCCTGACGGCCGCTTTTTCTTTCAGGGGCAGCCGGGCGAGGTCCTTTATGCTGACGGCGCCTGCGGCGCCGCCGGAGTCCTCGTCCCCCGTCCAGGCGTACCACGGTTCGCCGTCGAGGATGCCCGCCTCTTCGAGCCGGTCTTTGATGTTTCTTGAAATGCCCAACTGCGTTGTTTCGGGAACGAAGACGTAGGGCGGCAGGGCTATGGCGTTGCGCGCGCCGGCGATCCTCTCCAATTCGTCTTTGCTGTGCCCGTCGAGGACCTCGACGAGCTCAGGGGCGGCGTCTATCCGCAGGTACCTGGGCATGATGGCGTCGTCAATCAAACGCTGCTCCAGGACGGGCACGAGGAGCTCCCCCACGGTGGAGACGAAGAGGGCGGCTATGGTGAGGACAAAATGCGCCTTGTATTTTTTGACGTAGCCGGCTATTCGCTTTAAGATGACGCTGTCGTATTCTTTGACGACCGCTTCGGTTTCGATAAAGTCCCGCATACCTCGTTACCCCGACATTTGCTGCAGTTTCGCAGTTTTGGCGTAATAGCCGTCGCGCGAGACAAGCTCGTCGTGCGTTCCGTATTCGGCGAGGCCTCCGCCGTCGAGCACGGCGACGGCGTCGGCGTTCCGCAACGCAAAGGTTCGGTGCGAGACGATGATGGTCGTCTTCCCCTTGCGCTCGTCGCAGATGAACTGCGCTATTTTTTTCTCCGTCTCGGCGTCGAGGGCGGAGAACGAATCGTCGAGGATGAGGATTTCCGGCTTGGTTATTGCCGCGCGGGCTATGGCGATGCGCTGCTTCTGCCCGCCGGAAAGGGTGATGCCCCGCTCGCCTACAATGGTGTCAAGCCCGTCCCGAAAGCTCTCGAGGTCTTTGTCAAGGGCGGCGCGGGAGGCTGCGTCCTCGATGTCGCCGCGCTTCCATTCGTCCAGGCCGAAGGCGATGTTGTTTTCGATGCTGTCGGAGAAAAGCTGACTGTCCTGCGGGCTTACGGCAAAAAGAGAACGCAAGGCGCGTAAGTCCCAGTCCCGCACGTCGCGGCCTTTGATGTACACGGTTCCCCGTGGCGGGTCCAACAAGCGCGGAAGCATTTTCACAAGGGTGGACTTCCCCGAGCCGGTCCGCCCGAATATGCCCAGGTGCGCGCCTTCTTCGATCTTCAGATTGACGCGTTCCAGTATGTTCTTATCGTCTTTATACGCAAACGAAAAGTTGCGCAGTTCCATCAATGGGTGATTGCCCCCCGGCGCGCCGGTCTTAAAACGTCCCCCAACGATGCAGGGCGGCGCGTGCAGAACCTCGTTAATCCGGCGCAGGGACACGATGCCGCGTTGGACCATGTTGACGGTGAAGCCGGCGCCCAGCATGGGCCATATCAACATCTGAATATACGAAAGGAGCGCGACGAGGTCGCCCGCGCTCGTAACGCCCAGGACGACGTTCCTGCCGCCTGCAAGCAGGGCAATCAACGTGGTAAGCCCGGCCAGAAACGAGATGAAGGGGAAGAAGGCGCCGTGCAGGCGAACGACCGACATATTTGCGGTTTTATAATCTTCGTTGTCTTCGGCAAACTTTTTTATGAAAAAAGATTCCCTCGTGAATGATTTTACCACATGGATGCCGGCGAAGGTTTCCTGCACGGTGTCGGATAATTTTGAATAGGCCTCCTGCGCTTTCTTAAAGCGCGTGCCGACGGCGCCTCCGAACAGGACGATCAGGACGCTTATCAGCGGCAAAGGGAGGACGGCGAAGAAGGCGGCGCTGGAATCTTGCATGAATATGATGATGAGTATGGCCGCCGTCATCGCCAGGCCGTCGATGCCCGCCACCAGGCCCCAGCCCAGCGCCATGCGGACGGCGCCTATGTCGTTTGTCGAACGCGCAAGGAGGTCGCCTATTTTGTTTTTTTCGTAGAAGTCCCCGTTCAAGGTCAACAGATGGGAGTATAGCTTTTGCCGAAGCTCGGCTTCTATGCGCCGCGAGGCGCCGTGTAAAAAGTAGCGCCATAAAAATCTGCCGCCGGCGATGACAAGCATCACGCCGACCATCATTGCACACAGGACGACGACCTGACGCAACAAGAAATCCCCGCTTGACACAAGGTCTATGGCCCGCTTTGTCAACTGCGGAATAATCATCTGCGCCGCGTCGACGAGCATCAAAAAGAACAGCCCCGCAAGATAGCGGAAGCGGTACCGATAGATATACGGATGCAAGGTCCTTAATTCATGTTTAACCGCGCCGTCTTTCATCCGATTGCCGCCAAGCGCCATTTACTGCGCGTCTCTCTGCGCCGATTTTTCTTTTTCCTTCTTTGACGCCAATTCAAATTCCGCTTCCAGGCGCATATGCTTTCTTTTTATTTCTTCAGCCTCGTCTCGTTTGTTTGTTGCAACATATATCCGGTGCAATGCCCGCAACAGATTGATGGCGGAAAGCAAATCTTCAACGCGTTGCGTCGCAATTTCAAAACGTTCGCGGTAACGGTCGGCCGTCTGATGCAGAAAATGCTCCAACAGTTCAAGATACGAAGCGCTTAGGTTGTAATCGGGGGAGGCCGCGCTCAGATTGCCGTAAAACGTTTTAACGTCAAAAAGATTCTTAACGACGACCGCATAGCGCCCTTCTATGTCGACGAACGACCACTTCCACTTGGTGTTGTCGCCGTAAGCGTTCTTTAGAAGAGAGATCGTGAAGCCTATTTTCACCACGAGGCCGTACCGTTCGGCAATGCCCACCGATTCAATTTCTTTTAAGTTTTCTTCGTATTCCGAAAACGCCGCGTCAATCTTTCCCGTAACGACATTTTCCAGATAGATGAGCGCCTTGAATACGGTCTTCCGCGCCTCGTTCAGCGCGACGTCGTCGCGCTTGTTCAAAACGGAACGCGATATGCCGCTTATCACAATGTAATGCGACGTCATGTTCAGCATCTCGTTTGCCAGATGAAACAATTTAAGCGCCGAAGACGAGGAGTTTTTACGACATTCTTCAAGCGTGTCCGCCTCTATTTTGATAAGGCCCTGTATCTTTTCCTGATAGGCTTTTACACGTTCCTGATAATGCTTCTGCTTGTCCGTATCGTCGCTTTTCATCCTGCACCCCACCCCGGCCCGTATTTGTTCAAAAGCTCGTCGGCGTGGCGCAGCGCAGTCTCGCCCCGCTCACCTGAAAGCATCCTCGCTATTTCGCTCCGCCTTTCCTGACGGGAGAGGTTTCGCAGCGTCGTCAAGGTGCGCTCTCCCTCCGTCTTTTTCTCGACCAACAGATGATTGCCGGCCCTGCACGCGATGCTGGCAAGGTGCGTGATGCAAAAAATCTGCTTGCTTTGCGCGATTTTCGCCAGATACTCGCCGACGGCGATCGCCACTTCGCCGCCTATCCCCGCGTCGATTTCATCGAAAACGAGGGTGTCGGGCGAATTGTCCCCGCCGCCGCTCCCGATGGACAGCGCCGTCTTAATCGCAAGCATCACGCGGGAAAGCTCGCCGCCGCTGGCTATGCGGGAAAGCTCCTTCA
>JAITNO010000166.1 GCA_031290405.1 Spirochaetaceae bacterium | reverse complement strand
TTGTCAAGGGGGGGGGCGCCAGGCTACGGGTGGGTCTGGGAGGTTTTTTGTTGCGGCCTACGGCGCTGCGCCTTGTGCGATGGGCTTTGTCTCCGCGAGCCGCGCTCTCCCGCTTTGGGGCGCCAGGCTACGGGTGGGTCTGGGAGGCCTCAGGCCTCCCAGCGGGGGTGGCGGGGGCGGCGCCCCCGCGCCTCTTCTGCGCAAGGGATTGGAGCGGCGCGCAGCGTTCCCGCCGTAGGCGGGAATGGAGCGCAGCGGAACCGCGTAAAGCCCGACCCCTCCGCGCCTGCGGCGCGGAGGGGATGCGCCCTATAGATGAGAAAAAGCCCTGCCTTGTGGCGCACGGATGCACGGACGATTTCGCCACGCGGACGGAGCTTGCCGACGAGCGCAAATCCGACTATGCGAACTTCCTCATCCAGTCCACCGGAAGCATCGAGCTTCCCTTTGTCGTCGCGGCGAAGGGGCTGCTTTCCGACGTCATAACGAACGCCAACAGCAACCCGCCTCTGGGCTGTCACGGCCTCCTCGGCGGCCTTGTCGCCGGCGACGACGAGAGCCAGGAGAATGACGCCACGCGCAACAACGTCGTCGCCTTCTACCATCCCGACGGCGAATCGACGCCGAGCCGCCGCTGTGCGGTCGACCTTGTGAAACTCCAGAACGTGGCGTTCAACGTCAGGGCGATCATGGAGGCCGACGATTGGAAAAAGAAGAAGACGCGGTCGGCCTTGCTGAGCAGGAGTTTATCAACTACTGCTCAGCTAACGAAATCGACCATAGCGAAGAGGATATGGACGATGACAGCCGCGCGGACTTTCTGAAAGTCGTATGTTTCGCGGCTTGACATTGCCGACCGTCAAATTTTGCAGGATGCGGGCACGCTTTTTTTAGTCGGATAATTTCCGTTGTCGCGCTGGACGGGAAGCGGCAGCGGAAATTGGGCGCGAGATGGGTGGATCATCAGATGCGGCAGGTGTACACGGACTATTCAATCTGCATACACCCGCACGATATTACGATTGACGAGATTCGGTTTTTTTATGCGCCGATGATTGAGAGTTTGTGCAAACTTCAAAAAAAGGCGAAGGAGTAGCGGCGGCATGGAAGACATGCTCTATTTGAAAAACGTCAAGAATGTGAACGCCTTAATAAAAGGCCACAAAAACGGCAGCGTCAGCGCCGCTACGACCGCCATCACGATAAAAAATGTTTTATGGATCATATCGCGACCTCTTGATTATCAATACAGCATACGCGCGCAAAAAGTCAAGGAGGCCGCTTGCCCTTGCCGCGGCGGGAACGGCGGCGGTTATGGCTGCGGTCAAGCAGTTTATTGAGTTTGACAATGCGGTAACAAAATCCGGCGCCTTGTTTGCGGACACGCAGAATTTGAAAGGCGACGCGTTCAAGAGCGCGTTAAAAGACATTGGCGCGGAAGGCGGAAGGTTGCCGCAGCCACGGAATTTAACGCCGTCGACACTGCCGGGGCTTTGCAGAAAATGGCGATGGCGGGAATGTCGGCAAAAACATCGATGGAATCATTGCGGGGAACGACCGACCTTGCCACCGCCGCGGGAACCGATTTAACGACGGCCGTTGACATAGCGACCGACACGCTGGGCGCGTTAGGCATGGCCGCCACCGATAAAAATTTGCAAAGAGTTTCTGACGCTATGGCAAAAACCGCTTCTACTTTCAACACGGATTTACAGCCGATGTTTGAAGCGATAACCCACGCCGGACCGACGTTCACAACTGCGGGGCAGTCGATAGACACCCTATCCGCTTCTATCGGCGTGTTGGCAAACGGCGGCGCCTCGGCAGCCCGTACGGCAAGCGGCGGTTCGTCGCGGAGGCGACGTGCGAGTCTTACGGCATTCCGGTGTTGTTTGACGGCGACATGGGCGCGGACTTCACGGAAGTGAGCATCTCGAAAATGTCTTGCGTTCCCTTCTTGGCTTCGGCCCACAGGCAATGGACGGACGCGCCGCCGCCGTCTTCGGCGAAGAGGTCGTCGCGCGTTTTGGGATTGGTGATGATGAAGTCGATGTTGTCTATGTTTGGTTCGTAGCCGAATTGTCTGCCGTCGAAAAAATCTTTGAAGATACGGCCCTTTAGGGTTTCTTCTTTTTGTATGCCGTTGTATTTGGACAATTTTTTCTCCTACTCCTCTGTTTTTTCGTTGACGCCTGACCGCGGAGCTCCGAAGTCGAGGCTCCGAGCTCCGACGTCGGGGCTTTTTGCGTTGGCCGCGCTCTTCATTGGTTCAAGTTAGGAGGCCGTTTCCGTCTCGGCGTTCTTCCGCCGGCTGCTGCCGGGGAAGCGGGTTTTAAGTTCCTCGTAGATGGCTTTTGCGCCGGGGACGTCCTGAGCGGCGGCAACCTTCACCGAGTTGTAGAACACGAGGGCCGCTTGGTAGGCTTCGCTGCCGGCGGCCATCTCCGTGTCGCTGAGGTTCTCGTAAAGCTGACGGATGCTGTTGACGAGCGCCCACAGGCCGTGAGCGTCCTCAAAATCCACATCGAAGGCGTCCATGTCGAGGTACGCCGGGACCAAATTCGGGTTTTGATGGGCAAAATCATGGGCTTTTTCCACGAACATCAGGGTCTTTTCGCCCATTTTGGGTATGTCGCGGCGTTCCGTTGGGGTGAGGGGCACCATGCACGAGGAAAGCACGAGCTTGATCTCGTCGATTTTGGTCTGCGCCTGGGTCAAAGCGACCTGCGGTATCGCATCTACGTGTTTATCATTTTTCATAAGGGTCTCCTTTTGGACAAAGATGCCGCATTATAGAAAAAATGCGGGGGCTTGTGCAAGACGGCTTGCTTTAGAATTCTTTTGGTCGACAAAATCGCTGACGCGATGGCGACCGCGCATCCCCCCCCTTCACACTCGCTGCACTTCGCCGTTTATCTTCAGCTTTATGATTTCGACGTTTTCCAGGCCGTCGTTGTCCACAACTTTAACGGCTACAGTATGCGCTCCGGGCTTGAGCGAGACAACTTGTTTGCCGTCCTTGTCGATGATGATTGACGGCTTAAATCCTTTTTCAGCGTCGTAGGCAAAGTCCCAACTGTAGAACTCAATGCCGGCGGGACTTTGTCCCGTTGCGATAAGTTCTATTTTCCTTACACCGATAGCGTTTTTTTCCAGTTCGTTAATGTGAACGCCGATAACGGGCTTTACCGCAATGGGAACAATGTCCTCAACGGTTATCAGTTTTATAATGCGGTCTTCCTTGTTTTTTAAGCGGGCAACTTCTTCAATGGCGCCTTTGCCAAAAGAGAATGCGATAAC
>JAITNO010000115.1 GCA_031290405.1 Spirochaetaceae bacterium | reverse complement strand
AATTGCCGCCCTGCGGCGGAAGGCCCCGCGCGGGGGCTTGACAGAGTGTTCTAGCCCAGTATAATCGCGTTCGTACGTTCGTACGTTCGTACGTTCGTACGTTCGTACGTTCGGCCCATCGTCCCCTCGCGCGCGCGCGAGAGTCAATAGTTAGGGTAATACAGCCTTTACTTATCATGCTTCCATTATCGCATGGCTTTTCGGGCGTGTCAAGCTTTTTTTTTACAAGCCGGCCTGGGGCGGGGGGGGCGTTGCGGGGGGGGCTGGCCCCCCCCGCATGGGGGGTCGCGCGCAACGAAGTGCGCGCGTAGGGGGGCGCGCCCCCCTCCTCCCCGCGTCTCTTCTTCTTTACTAAAGCAAAGCCGAAAGCTGGGGAGGGCGGCCCTCGGACAAAAAGCGTATCGCTGGGGGCATAGCCCCGTAGGGCGCAAAAAGAGCCTGTGGCTCCGCCCTGTGGCGCCCTCATTGTTATTTTGGGGGAAAGGGGCTAGGATGTGCCTATGCTTGAAAAAATACTTACTCTGATCTTTGGCTCCAAGCGGGAGCGGGATGTTAAAAAGCTCTTCCCTCTGGTGGAGGCGGTGAATGCCCGCGAGGAATGGGCGCGCGCGTTGGGCGATGCGGATTTTGTGGCGAAAACGGCGGAATTGCGCGCGCGCTATGCGGGGGGCGAGGGTCTCGATTCGCTGCAAAGCGAGGCGTTCGCGCTGGCGCGGGAGGCTGCGCGGCGCCGGCTGGGCGAGCGGCCCTACGATGTGCAGGTGATGGGGGCGTTTGTCCTCCACCAGGGGTCGATTGTGGAGATGAAGACCGGCGAGGGCAAGACGTTGATGAGCGTCGCGGCGGCTTACTTGAACGCGCTTTCGGGGAAGGGCGTCCACGTGGTAACGGTGAACGACTACTTGGCCGAGCGGGACGCCGCGTGGATGCGGCCGGTGTTCGATTGCCTGGGCATGAGCGTGGGGGTGATTCTTTCGGATATGGACAACGCGCGGCGCAAGGAGAATTATCTGTGCGACATTACCTACGGGACGAACAATGAGTTTGGCTTTGATTATCTGCGCGACAATATGCACGTCCGGCTGGACGAGCGGGTTCAGCGGGGGCATAACTTCTGCATTGTCGACGAAATCGACTCGATTCTGATTGACGAGGCGCGGACGCCGTTGATTATTTCGGGCGCGGCGGAGGACGACACGTTCAAGTTTGCCGAGGTGGACAAGCTTCTGGGCACCTTGCGCGAGGCTGAGAAAAAAGAGGACGGCGACTATCCCGACGAGGCTCAGGGTGAGGAGATTTTGGGCGATTATAAGCTGAACGAAAAGAATAAGAATGTGTCCTTCACGAATGCGGGGCTTGCGAAGATCGAGGGGCTTTTGCAGAAGCGCAATTTGATTACCGGTCAGATTGTCGACGAGGAGAACTTCGAGTACCTTCACTATTTTACGCAGGCGCTTCGTTCGCATAAGCTTTTCCATATTGACGTTGACTATGTGGTTCAGGACGGCGAGGTTCAGATTGTCGACGAGTTCACGGGGCGGATTCTCTACGGCAGGCGCTATTCGGACGGGCTTCATCAGGCTATCGAGGCGAAGGAGCACATCAGGATTAAGCAGCGCAACCGGACGCTGGCGACGATTACGTTTCAGAATTACTTCAGGCTCTACGATAAGATTTCGGGGATGACGGGGACGGCGGACACGGAGGCGGTGGAGTTTAGCAAGATATACAATCTTGACGTTGTGGTGATTCCGACGAACGTTGCGGTGGCGCGCCGGGACGAGGACGACGTGGTCTACCTTGACGAGGAGGATAAGTTCCAGGCGCTTGGCGACGAGATTGCCGAGGCGCATAGGCGGGGGCAGCCGATGCTTGTGGGCACGGTTTCGATTGAGAAGTCGGAGAAGCTGTCCGCGCTGTTGACGCGGCGGGGGGTGCGGCACGAGGTGCTGAACGCGAAGAACCACGCGCGGGAGGCGCTGATCATCTCCGAAGCGGGCTCGAAGGGGGCCGTCACGATTGCGACGAACATGGCGGGGCGCGGAACGGACATCAAGCTGGGCGGCAACGCGGAGCACCGCGCGCGCCGGCGGGCGGGGACGGAGGCGCCTCCCGAAAAATATCGTGAAATACTGGCGGAGGAGCTGGAGAAATGGAAGAAGGATTATGAGGAGGTGAAGGGCACGGGCGGCCTCTACGTTATCGGCACGGAGCGGCACGAGAGCCGGCGCATCGACAATCAGCTGCGCGGGCGTTCGGGGCGGCAGGGCGACCCTGGCCGTTCGAAGTTTTTCATCTCGATGGACGACGAGCTGATGCGGCTTTTCGGCGGCGAGAAGATGAAGGCTCTGATGAGGAGGATCGGCATGGAAAAGGGGGATCCTCTCTATCATCCTATGCTCAACCGGAGCATTGAGCGGGCGCAGAAAAAGGTTGAGGAGCGCAACTTCGAGATACGCAAGCATCTTTTGGAGTACGACGATGTGCTGAACCAGCAGCGTAAGTTTATCTACGAACAGCGCGACGCCATTTTGGTTGACGATGATTTGAAGGCGCGTGTGAACGAAGCGACGGAAGACATGGTGGGCGGAGCGATCTCCCAATACGCGGACGCGTTGCGGAAGGATGTTGACGGGGCGTATGCGGGTCTTTCCGATTATCTAAAGTCGAAGTTTAATTTTTCTCTGCCGCTTGACGCGGTGAAGGCTAAGACGCCCGAACAGATTGAGGCTGAGGTTGCGGCGGCGCTTAAAAAGGACATTGACGACAAGGAAGCGTTGTTGGGCAGCGCCAACTTAAACTCGTTTATTCGGATGCAGTATCTGCAATTTGTCGACCGGCTCTGGCTTGACCATCTTGAAAACATGGAGGGTTTGCGCGAGGCGGTGTACCTTCGGCACTACGCGCAAAAGAATCCTCTGACGGAATACAAGCTTGAGGGCTTTCAGATTTTCGACACGATGGTGGATTCGATTCGCCAGACGATTGCTTCCCGCGTGCACCTTGTGCGCATCCAGCTTGCCGGCGAGAGGGAGTCGCGTTCGCGCAGTGTGGGGCAGGCGACGCACGGCAGTCTGGGGGCGTTTGCGGCGACGGCGGCCGCCTCCGCGCCGCCGCAAGACGGCGGCGCCGGCTACGGGCAGCGTGCCGCCGCGGGCGCCCGCTCCCAGGGTGCGGCTCCGGCGGCGACGGTCGTGAGGACGCAGCCTAAGGTTGGCCGCAACGACCCTTGCCCCTGCGGCTCGGGGAAGAAATACAAGCTCTGCCACGGTAGGTAAAGCCTCCAGGGGGTGTTGGCGTCTGTCCCCGGCGGCGCGCCCGCCACTCCTGGCACGTTAAAGGCCGAGGCCGTCAAGCCGGAGGCCGAGGCCGTCAAGCCGGAGGCCGAGGCCGTCAAGC
>JAITNO010000111.1 GCA_031290405.1 Spirochaetaceae bacterium | reverse complement strand
ATGACGGAGGCGCGCAGGGGCAGGTGGACGGCGTGCTCGCGTTAAACCAGCCGGGCAGCAGCATGAAGCCGTTCCTCTACGCGCTGGCGCTGGAGCGCGGGCTTTCCCCCGCCACCCTTTTTGCCGACATCCCACGGGATTTCGGCGCCGAGGCCCTCTACATCCCGCAGAACTTCAACAACCGCTTCAACGGCCCCGTCCTGATGAGGCAAGCCCTGGCCTCCAGCCTGAACATCCCTGCCGTCGAGCTCCTCCACAGACTCGGGCAGAAGGGCTACGCCGACTTCCTGCGCGGTCTGGGCTTCGCCTCTCTTGAAGGGGAGGGCGGCGCCGACGCCGCCGGGCTGGGCCTCGCGCTCGGCAACGCGCCGGTGAGCATCCTCGAGCTGGCCCGCGCCTTCTCGGCCTTTCCCAACGACGGACGGCTCATCGAGCCCGTCTATCGGAAAGACGGCCGCGCCTCCGAGCCGCCGCCCGCCGCCATGAGCGCCGACAGCGCCCGCATCATCTGTTCGTTCCTGTCCGACGCCGACTCCAGGGTGCTGGCCTTCGGCAGGGCGCGGAACTTCAAGGCCGATGTGCCGGCCCTATTCAAGACGGGAACGGCCAACCAGTATCAGAGCATCGTCGCACTGGCGGCGAGCAGACGCTATACGGTCGCCGTCTGGATGGGAAACTTTTCAGGCCAGACGGTCATCGGCAAGACCGGCAGCTCCATCCCCGCCGCCATCGCGCGCAATACGCTGAACCTCCTGCACTCAGGCGCCGCGCACAGTGGCGGGCGGGAGGGGGCCCTGGACTTCCCCCCGCCGGAAGGCTTTCGGATGACTGAGCTGTGCGCCGCGTCGGGCATGGGCGCTGGAGCGGCCTGCCTTGAGCGCGTCCACGAGTACGTCGCCAAAGACGCCCCGCCGGCGCCGCCCTGCACATGGCACCGCTGGGAAGACGGCCTTTCGACGCTCACCTATCCCGCCGAGTATCAGGGTTGGTTCTTGTCGTCAAAGCGCTCAGGCGGCGTCGACTATTCCGACGCTCCGCTTTCGCTGGTAAGCCCCCGCAACGGCTTCGTCTATTTTTTCAACCCCGCCGACGCCGCGCGGAGCGAAATCCCCGTGGAGCTTACCGGTGGGACGAACGACGTGCTGGAAATCGACTTTGACGGGATGCGGCTGACGGCCGTGCGGCCGTTCATCTTTAAACTCCCCGCCAACCGGAGGGGCCTCCACACATTGACCGTGCGTTGCGGAGACGAAACGCAGGAAGCCGTCTTCCGCCTGGACTAAGGATGCGCCGTTTCCAGGCCCCGTATGATAAACATCCCATTTTGACCGTTCAAGGAATGACAAAAATCTATCGCTCCTCACTTTTTTAATGCAAAATCGAGCTTTTGCATCATAATAAATGGCCGATTGCAAAATCACAGGCATAAAAATTTAAGGAGATTATTATGAAAGTAAAACCAGTCAACCGTTTTTACGATGACTACAGGGCGGGCCTTTTAGACAAACGGGAATTGGAGGCGAAGATATTCCGATACATCCTGGAGCATCCAGAATGTTTTGGACTTTGTTCCTACAAAAGAAACAAAGACGATCACACGGAATTCTTATGTTGTCTCTATCCGCGCATAAACAAATCCATCGAGAAGTTTGAACAGAGTGCTGCGTGTTTCGACACCTACATCAACAGCATCGTGCGCTATGCCGACAAAGAATACCGCAGAAAGCAGGTTTTACATTACGAGACCGAATACGCGATTTGCAACGAAGGCGCCTATGAAATGATGGCGGCGGAAACAGAAGCCGTCTACGGCGCAGGATCGGACTCCCTTCTTGAGGAAGACGACAAGACGCATAAACCCATATCGAATCCCCGGCAGACGCTCATCCTGCTGTTGAAGGCGTATTATCGTGTAACAGATGATTTTATTGAGCGCGTCGCGCCAAGCTTAGGCATAGACAAACAAGAAATCTTCAGGATGACGGACGCATTGCGGGAGATGTGTTCTGCAAAAGAAAAGAAGGCACGCGCATTGCGGGAGAGATGTTTCTCTCAGCATTTCCGCTGCATCTCTTTTGAAAAAAGGCTCCATGCGATGAGCAAGGACAGCGCCTATTACGAACCCCTTCGCGATAAACTCCAGAAGCATCACGCGCGGCTTGCCCGCATGAGGCAGCGCCTTAAAAATATGCGCATCGCAGCAAGCAACAGACAAGTCGCGCAAGTCTTAGGCGTCTCCAAAGGCACCGTCGACGCAAGCCTCCATGCCATAAAACGACGCGCAGGCCGCGCCAAGCCGCCCCGCGTCGCGCCCCGTGCCCTTATCTAATGTCGAGCAACCTCGCGCCGACGGACTGTGCGATAAGCTCAACCGTCGCCGCGTCGATGCCGCTAATTTTCAAGGTGCCCCGTCGCTCGGTAAGATCGTCGCCGTCCTGCGAGACAAAGGCGACGATGTTGCCACCCTTTTCGGCAATCGCCGCAGTCAACTTCGCAAGCTGACCGGGCTTCTCTTCCATCGAGAAACTTATCCGCACACCCTGATGGCGGGCGCCAAGCGCATTCAGAAAAGCGTGGAAAACATCCCTCACCGTGATGACGCCGACGAGGACCTTCCCGCGCATCACCGGCAAGCAGCTAATGTCGCCGTCGGCCATCACACGCGCCGCCTCTTCGAGCAGCTCGTCGTCGTTCACCGTCACAACATCGCGCTCCATGATCTTTTCAACCTTCAGCTTGGAAAGCAGGTAGCTGATCTCGTACATATCAAGCGTCGTCGCCGCAGTGGGACCCGCCTTCAGCAGATTTTTCTTGGTAACGATCCCCACAAGACCATTGCTTTTATCGAGCACCGGCAGGCACCCAATCCTCTCCTTCCGCATTAGGTTCCGCGCGTCGCTCACCGACACGTCGGGCGCAACGAAAACAGGATTCTTCGTCATAAATCTATGGACAATCACAATCGATCAGCCTCCTTTAATCGCACGAAATCGCGTTTCCCCAGGGAGGATTTGAACCCCCACAAGCAGATCCAGAGTCTGCCGTGCTACCATTACACAACCGGGGAGCAGTCTAGGAACCTCCATGAGCAAAGAGTCTAGGAAAAAGGCCGCTTCTTGTCAATAGGCGCCCCCAGCCGCCGGTGTCCGTCCCCCAGCCTCGTCGTGCATTTCCCCGAGCGCGTCGGGGCAATGCACGAGCGCTTCGGGGCAATGCACGAGCGCTTCGGGGCAATGCACGAACGCTCCGGGGCAATGCACGAACGCTTCGGGGCAATGCACGACGGCGTCGGGGAAGTTTTCGCTACATTCCGGGTAAAAGAGGCCGAAAATAGGAACGTGCCCGATTTAGATTTGATTAAAAGCGTGGTTTTCTCGTGGCAGGTCGTCGTCGCCGCCATCGCGTTCGTCGCCTATTGGGCGATCGTTTCCGCGATTGTGCGTCCCCGCGCCAGAAAACAGGCCGCGCCGAAAAGAACTGCGCGCCTAAAACGACCGACCGAAAAGCCGAAGCTGGGCAAAAACGTCGATACGTCCGACCTGGGACTCGCATAACCATGGGCTTTAACGCGCACGTCGTCATCGGCGCCGCGGGCGTCGCAATGGGAAAGGGGCTGCCCGTCGTCATTCAAACGATGTGGAAAGACAGGCTCACTGGGGCGGACGTGGCAGGCGAAGGGGCCAAGCGCACGCTCGCCCGCATCGAAGGCCTGTCCGATATGGGCTGCCGCCTGCTCCGCTTTGCCGTTCCCGACGTCGAAAGCGCAGAGGTTCTGGGGAAGCTTGCCGAAAAGTGCGCCATGCCGCTCGTCGCCGACATTCATTTTGATTACCGTATCGCGCTCCGTTGCCTCGACTTCCCCATAGCAAAGGTGAGGATCAATCCGGGCAACATCGGCTCGAGGGAACGCGTCGCCGCCGTGCTGGGCAAATGCGCAGGCAACGGCGTTCCCGTCCGAATCGGCGTAAACGGCGGCAGCCTGTCCGTCGATCTGCGCCGCCGCGTGGACGCAAGGGAGATATCGAAGTCCGAGGCGCTGTGCCTGTCGGCCGAGCGCGAGCTTGCCGTCTT
The DNA here is from genome assembly GCA_031290405.1 of Spirochaetaceae bacterium. Classification (GTDB taxonomy): domain Bacteria; phylum Spirochaetota; class Spirochaetia; order Treponematales; family Breznakiellaceae; genus JAITXS01. The sequence goes on along the minus strand of JAITNO010000111.1, from coordinate 3,389 downwards.
CGACGAGTTGGGCTTTTACAACGCCGTCGTTTCGATAAAAGATTCATCCGTCGCCGAAACGCTTGCGGCGAACCGCCTCTTCGCCTCGCGGATGCAATTGCCGCTCCACATCGGCGTAACCGAAGCGGGGCCGCTTATCGCCGGCGTCGCACGGAACGCCGTCGCGCTCTCATCCCTCCTGTGCGAGGATTTAGGCGACACCGTCCGCGTCTCGCTTTCCGATACAATGGAGAGCGAAGTGATCGCGGCGCGGGAAATCCTCCTTGCCGCAAGGGATGCGGGGAAGGGCGCAAAGAGGGAGGGAATCGCCGGCGTCCGCATCGTCTCCTGCCCGCGCTGCGGACGCTGCGGCTTTGACACGCATTACTGGACGGCGAAGTGGCAGGACGAGCTCTACCGTCTAAAGAAGAACATCTCCGTGGCCATCATGGGCTGTGCGGTGAACGGACCGGGCGAAGCGCGGGATGCGGACATTGGCATCACCGGCTCTGGAGGCAAGGCGCTGATATTCAAGAAAGGCGTCATTGTCCGGCGCATAGACGCGGCGGACGCGGACCGCGCCTTTCGGGAAGAATTGCAGAATGTACAATAGAAAACAATGGCGAAGTTCTTAACAAAAAAGATGATGTTGATCCGGCTGACTTCTCCTCTCTTTGTCGCGGCGGCGGTGTTTTTGTGCGTCGAATCGGCTTTGCGGGGGCCCGCTCTCGGGGTTGAATACGACTTTTTGGCCCGCAACCTGGAGGCGCCGCCCGTGTCGCAGGAAATCCTGCTGATCGAAACCGGGCGCTCGGGCGGCGCGCGAAACGTGATCTCTCCCGACTTGGCGGGATCGGTGATCATGACGATGACGGAGGCGGCCGCTTCCACGCTGATTATTCAGACGCCGATTTTGGGCGTTTCCACCGGAAACTCGGTGAACAACGGCGAATTGCTCTACCGCTTCGACGAAGAATTCAAGACGATTAACAACAACGTCAAAAACCTCTTTGAGGGAATCAGGACGGGGGCCGTCGCGCCGGAGGACGCCGACCGTTTTGTCGAAAACGTCGTCCGCTTGAACGACCAGGGAAAGGCGCGGCTCCTCGAATCGGCGTTTCGGACGAGCGAGACCGAGGCCCTCGAGCTGGAAAAAGCCTTCGCCGTTTTCGGCGGCGCCCATCTGCCCGTCGACCTGGCGCTGTCGGTGTTAAGCCACGCGGGAAGCGGCGGGCCGAACCTGTCGTCGCTTTATTCGTCGGGATATTCGCGGCCCCAGCCGGACGGCGACGGAACGATTCGCAGAATCGCCCCGACGGTCGTGAACGAAGGGGCCGAAAGCGATCACGTCGTCTGGTCGGCCTTAAAACAACGCTTCGCGGACGTCCCCTTTCCCACCGTACGCGACGGCTCAGGCGCCGTCGTCTTTAAGATGCCCGTCGCCGGAGCCTCGTTCCGCGAAATCCCCCTCGAGCTTTTTATGGAATACGACGAGCTGGACAAGACGCTCTACCGGCTCCTGGCCGAGGGGGTGTCCCTGGCAAGCTACGGCGGCGTTTTGCCGGACAGATACCCCGCCTTTCTCTACGAAAACGCGATGAGGGCCAGAGAGAACCTCCTTGAGAACAACGAAGTTGAGTTAAAGGCGCGCTGGATCGACAGCCGCAACGAATATTTTCTTGCCCTTGACGAATTCTTTTCCGGCGAGGCGGAAAGGAACGTCAACGCCTCGTTTGAAAGGCTGATTGAGGAAGAAAAGCTCGATGAGAAGGGCGTCGAACGTCTTACCCTGATATGGAACGGCGAGATGCAAAAGTACGGCATTGCACAAGAGATTTGGCGGCAGCTTGCCGCGATACGGGGCCGGCTCGAGACGGCGCTTGCAGGCTCGTTTTGCATCATGGGGCAGAGCTCAGGTTTTTCAGGCGCCTGGGACGCGCCTGCGGGCGCCGTCGCGGCGGCATCCGACGGCGTTGGCGCCCCGGCTCCCCCTCGCCTGGACTTGAGCGCCGTCGACGTTTCGGCGTTGCTGGCGAACAGCATTTTGACGGGAAACAGCGTGGGGATGGCCGGCAGGCGGCAGACGGCGCTTTTTTCCGCCCTCGCGGCGGTTCTTATCGTGTTAATCCTGCTTAAATTGCGCCCCGTTCCATCGCTCATGCTCGGCGTCGTCTGGACGGCGTTTGTTTACATCGGTTTTTCATACCGTTTTATCGTCGGCGCGGAATGGCTTGACCCCCTCATTCCCGCATCCACGGCGTTTGCCGCCGCGCTTTTTTCGGCCTTCTGCGCGTTCACCGCGCATCGAAGCTTTCGCGCCAAAACGCCGTTTCCCTAAAAGAACCCCATCGCTGTTCTTTTTCTTGCCTTAACCCAAAAAGAGAATTATATTGCGTCTTACATTAAAAAAGAGGTGTGTATGATTAGCATTGTAATTGCGGACAGTCAAACCGGTTTTAGGGACAGCATCCGAAACCTTCTTTCAACGCAGAAGGATTTTGAAGTTATCGGACTGGGAAGCGATGGTTATGAAGCTTTGGAACTGATTAAAAAATGTAAACCAAACGTCGCACTGCTTGAGCTTGAATTGCCGATACTCAATGCGGCAAACATCTGCTCTTCACTGAAGGTTTATTCTCCCGATACGGCCGTCATTGTTTTGGTGGAAACAAGCAACGATGATGATATCTTGCAGGTAATCGGCAGTGGGATTTCCGGGTATCTGATCAGAAGCTCCGTTTTAGACGAAATAAGCATGGCCGTGCGTTGCGTCCACAAAGACGGTTACCACATGAGCCGCGAATCGGCTTTGCGGACCAAGTGGCTTTTTACGGAATTTATGCAGGGAAAGCTGTCTCTTGGAAGAACCCCCATCATACGGCAGGAAAAAGCGACGGCTTCCTTGTTGATCAACAAGGCTGAGATGAAAATCGCCGTCAATGTCGGCGAAGGCTGGTCGAACAAACAGATTGCCGAACGGATGCACCTTAAAGAGAGCACCGTTCGCAACTATGTTTCGATGATTTTGCAGAAAACCGGGTTGGAAAACCGAACTCAGATTGCGATTTACGCGATCAACAATGGATTTGCCGCGCGCGACGCACTCAGCGAACGAGGGGTCAAGGCTTGCAAACGACGACGGGCTCCCAGCGCCCAATCCCGCGATCCGGCGCAGCTTGAGTTTCAGTATGAATTCTAAGGCAATGCTGAAAACTCGGGGCAGGCAACAAAGGTTCCCCTGTGAATGTAACCTTTTTCAAAGGATGATTGTTAATAGGGTATAGTTTTCTTCATCATAACTCCTTGCCGTTACCGTTTTCCTCCTTTCGGTAACGGCTTTTTTTTGGAAACGCCCTCTAAGCACGCGCTGAAAAACACCGCACACAGACTGCAGTCTGAAACTTTCAGAC
>JAITNO010000069.1 GCA_031290405.1 Spirochaetaceae bacterium | reverse complement strand
GCCTTTGTCGGCGACTTTTTCCTCGTCGTAGGCGTCGCAGAGGGTCATCAACACGCTCCGCGTGAGTCCGGCGGATGTTTCGATGATGAACGGCGTGTATTTCTTGTTGCCGTCGTCCTGGTCGATGTATTGGAGGTCTTTGCCAGAAAACTGCTGATGGCGGGTGAGGTCGTATTGGGCGCGGTTGTGGACGCCTTCGAGTTCGCGCCAGCCCATGGGGAAGAGGTATTCGATGTCGTAGGCGTCTTTGGCGTAGTGGGCCAGCTCGTCGGGGCCGTGTTGGTGCCAGCGCAGCCGGTTCATCGTGACGCCGAGCTTGTCGTAGTAGGCCCAGCGGCGCTTCTTCCACTCGGCGAACCACTCTTCGTCGGTGCCGGGTTTGACGAAGAACTGCATCTCCATCTGCTCGAACTCGCAGGTGCGGAAGATGAAGTTCTTCGTGACGATCTCGTTGCGGAAGGCTTTGCCTATCTGGGCGATGCCGAAAGGAAGCTTCATGCGGTTCGACTGTATCACGTTCTTGTAGTTTACATAGATGCCCTGAGCGGTCTCCGGCCTCAGATAGATGAGGCCGGATTCGTCCTCGATGGGGCCGATGTGGGTCTTGAACATGAGGTTGAACTTCCGCGTGTCGGTGAGCTCGCCGCCGCATTCGGGGCACTTCTTTGCCTCAAGGCTCTCTGTGGGCATCTGGTCGGCGCGGAACCGCGCCTTGCACTTCTTGCAGTCGACCAGCGGGTCGGTGAAGTTCTCGACGTGCCCCGACGCTTCCCACGTGCGGGGGTGCATGAGGATCGCGGCGTCAATGCCTGCGATGTTGTCGTGAAGCTGGGTCATCTCCTTCCACCATGCTTGGGCGATGCGGTTCTTCAGCTCGATGCCGAGGGGGCCGTAGTCCCACGCTCCATTCTGTCCGCCGTAGATCTCCGACGACTGAAACACAAAGCCGCGCCGTTTTGCCAGGGAGGTTATCTTCTCCATCGTGCAGGGCCCGTCGTATTCTTTTAATTCTTCTGCCATGTTTGCTCCTTTAGTGCGTTCACCGCGTTCACCGCATTCATTGCGTTCACCGCGTTCATCGCATTGCGGCAGTCTAGCGGAAGGATGTTTTTTTTTATAGAGGGCGGCGGCGAAAACACCGACAATCAAAGCATGATTCGAACATGGTATACCGGAGCGAGCGGAATGCGCGCTCAACAAACGAGGCTGGACGCGACGGCGAACAATCTGGCGAACGTCGACGTCGACGGCTACAAGAAGGACATTGCGACGTTCAAGGCGTTCCCCGAACTGCTCCTGCGCCGCATGGACGACGACGGCGTGTACGCGATTCCGCCTTTCGGCTCGGCGGATGCGGCGCCTATCATCGGGAAGCTGGGGATGGGCGTCGAGTTCAACGAGCTGTACACCGACTTCCAACAGGGCGCGGCGAAGGAGTCGGGCAGCGACCTCGACATGATGCTCGACGGGCAGGGCTTCTTTGCCGTCGAAACTCCCTACGGCGAACGCTATACGCGGAACGGGGCGTTTCAGCTGGGCAAGGAGGGCTTCCTTGAAACGAAGGAGGGCTATCCCGTCTTGGGACAGAAGGGGCGCCTCCGCGTTAAAGAAAACAACTTCACGGTTGACAAGGAGGGCAACGTCTGGATAAACGCCGAATACGCCGACGACCCCACGCTGATGGTCGCCCGTGCGGACAACACGTGGGGACAGGCCCTTCTGCTGGACACCCTGCAAATCGCCGGCTTTGACAACGAACGCTTTCTGGAGAAGCAGGGCTCCAACCTCTACAAGACGAACGAAGTCTCAGGACAGGCGGAGATGCTGCGGGGGGACGGGCGCCCCAAGGTCTTGCAGGGCTTTACCGAAGCGTCCAACGTGAACGCCGTGGTCGAGATGGTCAACATGATCGAGGTGAACCGCGCTTACGAGGCAAACCAAAAGGCCGTCCAATCAGGCGATTCCATGCTGGGCACCCTCATCAACCAGTATGCCCGCGTAGGGTAGGGGCCGCTATAGACCCACCGCGCCTGCGATGCGCTGGAGTGCGCAGGCGATGCGGCTTCGGGGCGCGGCGAAGTTGAGGCGGGCGCAGGAACGGCCAGGGACGGGGGCGGCGGCGGCGCCGTAAAACATGGCGCCGTCGTTTGCCGCGATCTTCGCGGTGCGGAGCAGCCAGGAGGCGGCGCTTTCACCGTGCGTCAGGGCGCCGAAATCCACCCATTGCAGATAACTCCCTTCGATGCGCGGGAAGCGGATCTCCGGCGAAATGTCCCTCAGCCCCGCCTCAAGAACGTCGCGGTTGCCCTTGAGGTAGGCGACGAGCTCTTTCTTCCAGCCGTCGCAGGCGCCGCCGTAGGCCGCCCGCGCCGCCGCCGCGTGCATCACGCCGGGTTCGGAGATCGCGTAGGCCGCCTTCTTGAACGCCGTGCGCACGGCCCCATTCGGAATCACCGCAAACCCAAAGGGCAGCCCCGCGACGTTGCACGTCTTGCCCGGCCCCATCAGCGTAATGCTGTTGTTGCGCGCATACTCGTCGACCGACCAGAACGGCGTGTGCCGGCCCTCGAAAATCAGCTCGCTGTGCACCTCGTCCGAAACGACGAGGAGGTTGTTCTCCTGTGCGAAGGCGCTCGCCTCGAGCAGCTCCTCCCGCGTGAACACGCGGCCCACGGGGTTGTGCGGGTTGCAGAGCATCAGCGTTTCGGCGCCTGAGCCCGCGCGGACGCGCATATCGGCAACGTCCATCCGATAGCGTTCATCCACGTTCTTCAGCGGGCAGAGCGTCGCCGCGGCGCCCGATTTGCCCGGCGCGCTTAAGATCCCCATGTACGTAGGCACGGGGATCAGCACGCGCCCGCCCCGCACACTCGCCGCCTGAGCCAGAGCCGGCACAAGCGCGTGGACGGGCACAATCCAATCGGCCTCAGCCTCGCAGCCATACGCCGCGCGCAGCCAGCCGGCCAGCAGCGCCGGCATATCGTCGTAGATTTGGTAGCCGTAGACCCCAAAGCGCGCCCTTTCCACAAGCGCCTCCACAATCGCCGGCGGAGAACGAAAATCCATATCCGCAATCCACATCGGCAGAACATCAGGCGGATAGCGGTTCCACTTTTCGCTCCCGTCTCCGCGCCGTTCAATCAGCTCGTCAAACACACACATCACGCATCACCCTCCAAACTTAAACGCAACGCCGGCGGAGGCGTATTTGTCGGCAAACACGCCGTCGCGCCCGTAACCATCCCGCGCAAGCGTAAAACGCTCATAGCCGCCTTCGAAGAAAACGCCAAAGACGCCGGTAAAGAAATAACTCAGCCCCAGGTCGGCGCCCACAACCAGGCCCGACAAAACGCCCCCATAGGCCGCAGCGCCGCTCGACGCGCCAAACGCATAGCCAAACTTAAAGACCGCATACACATCGAAACGCTCAAACGCGAATCCCAAATGCACACCCAAGCGCGCCAAAACCGGCATCGTCGCAAACCGCCCATCGCCGTCCCCCACCACGTGCGCGCCGCCCTCAAAACCGACCGACAGAACGGGGAACAGCGCATAATCCAGCGCAAGAGAGGCCCCATAGACAAACGGCCGGTCCGCGCGGTCCGTAAAAAACATCCTGCTTACCCCCGCGCCGGCCAACAGCGACGCCCCGCCCTCATCGGCAGGGAAAGCGGCGGCCGCCAGAAGCGCAAAAAAAACGATGCAACACAGCCCTCTTTTCACAACAACTCACTATACACTCATAGATGAAGAGAGAATAGAAGAAGGCGCATCCCCTCCGCGCCTGCGTCGCGGAGGGGTCGGGCTTTGCGCGGTTCCGCTGCGCTCCATTCCCCCCGCCTTGCGGGGGGAACGCTGCGCGCCGCTCCAATCCCTTGCGCGGAATGCAGGGGGGCGCCGCCCCCCCGCACCCCCCGCCGGAAGGTTTTTTTAAGGCCCCCCAGCCCCCCTGGACGGCTTAACAGGCGGTTTTGGCGCTGCGGCGTTCGAGTCCACCGCTAAAGCGTTCAGGCCCACCGCCATAGACGCGGCGGCGTGGAAACCGCTCTCATCTTAGGATTTTCTCTGCTTGGGGGTTCCCCCAACGAGCGCGTCGGACTCCTGTCCGAGCGACTCGGACTCCTGTCCGAGCGACTCGGACTCCTGTCCGAGCGGCCCGGACTCCTGTCCGAGCGGCCCGGACTCCTGTCCGAGCGGCCCGGACTCCTGTCCGAGCGGCCCGGACTCCTGTCCGAGCGGCCCGGACTCCTGTCCGAGCGGCCCGGACTCTCGTCCGAGTGGTCCGGACTCTCGTCCGAGCGGTCCGGACTCTCGTCCGAGCGGCGCCTGCTGGCGACGGACGCTGGGAGCTGACGGCGGACGCGGAGAGCTTTTCTTTACCCCGCGTCCCCGCGTCCCTGCGCCAGATTGTTTGGGACGACGGCCCTCGGCCGCAGACGCCGTAAAGGAAGCGCGCAAAAACACCGACAATGGGGAAATATCGCCATGAAAAAATTACACGCCATCGTTTTTTACACCATGCTCATCGCCGCCTGTTCCACCGTGGACGCGCCCGTGAAGACGCCCGAAAGAGCGGAAACATCCTTTATGGAAAAACTCGCCGCCGCACTGGGCAAGGGCGACAGCGACGCCGCGCTCAGTCTTTTTGACGCGCTGCCCCCCGAAGAGGCTCGGACGAATCAGAATATGCGCCTCAAAGCATCCGTCCTCGTCTCCGCAGGAAGGCTGCCGGAGGCGCGCGAGACCGTCAACACCGTACTGGCAAGGGATGGCGCAGACCTCGACGCCCAGTACATCCTCTCAAAGATCGAAGGCGCAAGCGGCAACGCAAAAGAACAGAAGCGCATCCTCGAAGCCGTCGTCAAGGCCGACGGCGCCCACGTCGGCGCGCTGGACGCCCTGGGATACCTCGCGATAAACGCCCTAAACCTAAAAGGCGCCGAGGGCTTCTTTGACCGGGCCCTGGCCGCCGACGCCACAAACCTGGACGCCCTTATCGGCAAAGCCTCAGTCTATCGCAAGCGGAAAAACCCCGAAGCGGCCGTCAAGCTCCTTACGCAGGCAATCGACGCCCATCCGCTGGACGCCGAGCCGCTGGCCGAGAGGGGGCGCGTCTACCGGGAAACGGGCAACCCGCAGTTTGCCATCGACGACCTGCAAAAGGCCGAAACGCTCGACGCCGGCAACTATTGGGTCGTCTACGACAAGGCCCGCGCGCTCCTCGACATGAATAAAAAGAGGGAAGCGCTGGCGGAATTTGAACGCGCCGCACACATCAACCCGCAGAACTTCATCGCCTACGTCTACAGCGCGGGGCTCCGCGACGAACTGCACGATTACACAAACGCCATCCTCGACTACCAGGCGCTGGCCAGCCTTAAGCCGGACTATTATTTTGCGCACGAAATGCTCGGCGTGTATTTTATGAAGGATAAACAGCACATCAAAGCGCGGGACGCCTTTAAGAAAGCCTTCGACGGCGCGCCCGGCGAATACAACTACGCCCTGCTCGCCGTGATAAACGCCGTCCAGGGTGGGCAAAGCTCCGTCGCGTTCAAGCCGTTCCTTGAACAGACGATGCGTAAACTGGACCGGTCGAAACTGGACTATTACCTCGTCCGCCTCTTCTATGATTTTTCCGGCGACGCCGACGTTGCGCGGCGCGTCTCGGCCGAAAAGAACCCGCGCATAAAGGCCCAGGGACTCTTCTATCTTGCCTATTATTTTACGATATGCGGCAACGCAAGCCTGGCGGCAACCTACATCGACGAATTCGGACGCCTGGACCGCAAAGACCTGATAGAATGGCGCATCTACGACTGGGTGGTGCAGGACGGCGCCTTGTCCGGCGGCTCAAGCGCAACCGCGCTTAAAAACTGAACGAACGGGGGAGCCATGAGCGATGCCAACGAAACGCAAGTTACACTCGAATTAAGCGATAGAACGATAGTGTTGATCGGAACCGCGCACGTTTCAAAGGAAAGCGTGGAAGAGGTAAGGCGGTTTATCCGCGACGAAAAGCCCGCCCTCGTCTGCGTCGAGATTGATTCAATCCGCTACAACGCGATGACCCAAAACGAAAACTGGGAAAAGCTCGACATCGTAAAGGTGATACGCGAGGGAAAGGGCTTTCTGCTGCTGGCAAACCTCGTGCTCTCCTCGTTCCAGCGGCGCATGGGCAGCGAACTGGGCGTAAAGCCCGGCGAAGAGATGTCAGGCGCCGTAGATGCGGCGCGGGAGCTGGGCATTCCGTTCGCCTTTTGCGACAGGGAAGTGCAGATAACGCTCCGTCGGGTGTGGGCCGGCTGCAACTTTTGGAGCAAGTGCAAGCTCCTGTCGGTCTTGTTCGCCAGCGCCTTTTCGTCGGAAAAGCTCAGCGAAGAAGAGATCGAAAACCTCAAGAACAACGCCGAGCTTGACGGCATGATGCAGGAGCTGGCAAAGTACCTCCCCGACGTAAAGAAAACGCTCATCGACGAGCGGGATCTCTTCATGGCCTCTTCCATCTGGAGCTCCGGCACAACCATGACAAGCGGCGAAAGGCCAAAGATAGTCGCCGTCATGGGTGCCGGGCACCTCCACGGCGTCAAGGCGCACATCGAACAGTTCGAGGAGTCAGGCGGCGCCGCAGCGGACATTGGCCCTATGAACACAGCGCCTAAGAGAGGCGGCATCGCACGATACGCCGGCTGGATTATCCCCGCCCTCATCGTCGCGCTGATAGGCGTGGGCTTCTACACCGGCGGCCCCGACAAAGCCGGGGACGAACTCGTCAAATGGCTGGTCCTTAACGGCGGCTTTGCCGCGCTCGGCTCCCTGCTGGCCTTCGCCAACGTCGTTACCGTCGTCGCCGCGTTCGTCAGCGCGCCGATAGGCACCCTGAACCCGTTTTTAAGCGTCGGCGTGTTTGCCGCCGTCGTCCAGGCCTTTATCCGCAAGCCCCGCGTCAGCGACGCCCAGACCCTGGCCGCCGACGTATGCAAGCTCCGGGGCCTCTACCGCAACAGAATAGCCCACATCCTGCTGATCTTTTTCCTTTCGTCGTTAGGCGGCGTCGCAGGCAACATCCTCACCCTGACCCCCGCCGGAGAGGCCATATTCAAAGCCGCCTCCGCCCTGTGGACCAGTTTTTTTTAATGAGACGCTCCCACCCCTAGTTTTTCCACCCGCCCCCGTCTATACTAAGCCATGCGTAGGAAAAAACGGCGCAACAACGCCGCAAAAGTAATCATCTTTGTCATCATCCTCTTTCTTGGTTTAACGCTGATCGTCTATATGCAAAGAACGGGCGGCGGCGGCGCCCCAGGCGGCGGTCTCTCGATCCCGTTCCTGGGCGCCGCCACAGGCGGCAACCAGATCGACATACCGGTGAGCCCCGGCGGAGAGCGTCCGACAAGCGCCGACGGCTCAGGCGGCGGGGCCCCCCAACCAGGCGCCGCCGACGGTAGCGGCAGTAGCGACAGTGGGCGCGGCAGTGGGCGCGGCGGCGGCGCCGGCTCCGCCGAACGCAACGCCGGCAGCGGCGAACGCAACGCAGGCTCCGGCGAACGCGGTGGCCGAGGCGAACGCGGCAACGCCGCCGCCGGCGAACGCAACGCAGGCAGCAGCAACAGGACGCAGACAGGCGGCAACGCCGCCGCCGGCGCGCAGACAGGCAACAACGCCGCCGGCGCCGCCCGAAACATCGCCGTCGTGCGCGTAACCCCCGTCGTCCTCGGCTCAATAGAAAACAGCATCATCGTCAACGGCGACGTCATCGCCTCCCGGCAAGTATCGCTCTACCCACAACTCGCCGGCAAGATCGCCGCACTCCAAAAACGCGTCGGGGACGCCGTGTCGACAAGCGAAGTCGTCGCCTACATCGACCCCTCCAAACCCGGCGAAGTCTTTGCCAACAGCCCCCTGCGCTCAACCATCGGCGGCACCGTCATCCAGGCCCCCTTCAACGTCGGCGACACCGTCTCAACGCAATCCGCAATCTACATCGTCGGCGACCTCACCAGCCTCGTCATCGAAACATACATCCCCGAACGCTTCACCGGCTCAATAAAGAAAGGCCTCGCCGCCGAAATCTACTTCGATTCCATCCCCGACGAAACATTCGCCGGCCTCGTCCGCGAAGTAAGCCCCATCATAGACCCCGCCTCCAGAACCATGCGCATCCAGATACAGTTCGTCCATCAAGACCCCCGCATCCGCTCAGGAATGTTCGCCACCATAAGCCTCGTCATCAACACCAAGCGAGGCGTTCCCGTCATCCCCCGCAACACCGTCATCAACACCTACGGCAGATGGATCGTCTTCGTCGTAGACGACAAAAACACCGCCCAAAGGCGCGAAGTCGCCACCGGACTGGAAAGCGACACGGAAGTAGAAATCGTCTCCGGCCTCCAGCCCGGCGAAAAAGTCGTCAGCGCCGGCCAGAACTTCCTCTCCGACGGCGACCCCCTGCGAATCACCGAGTAAGGGACGCGCTGATTAACTAGGGGCAGGCAAGATTGCCGCGCATGAGTTAATCAGCGCGTCCCTTGACACTTTTTGACGATTCTCTATAGTTAAGGCCTGAATGTGATTTGGCGGCTGTCGTATAACGGCCATTACCCCAGCCTTCCAAGCTGGAGACGAGGGTTCGACTCCCTTCAGCCGCTTGTTCCCGTCTTTACACCGCAACGCGCCCACTCCCACCCCTTTCCCCCGACCTCCGCGTGAGGCCTTCTTCCCTCCCCCCCGCCCACACAAAAGGCGGCCCCTCCTAAGGAGGCCGCCCCCGGTGCCCTTCCCGGGAGCCTTAGTCTGCTCCTCGACCACGCCCTTCGGAGGCAGGCAGCCGCTGCGCCTATGGGTTTTTCGACGGGTTATTCATTGTATGCTTTCCAACGGCACGAAACTTGACGGGTCTTTTTCGTAGTCTTTCATCCGTTCGTCAATCATGGCTATTTCGTCCGCGCTTGCTGATTCTATCGTGAACAGCGGCTCGGTGAGTATTGTTATCAGTGGTTCAAGCGCGTAAAGGCTGTGTTCCGGCATGGCGTCAATGCGGCTCTGTAATTCTTTTCGCAGTGCTGCTGTTTGCATAATTATCCTCTCTTGGCTTGCGTTTTTTTCGTATACGCCTGCCCTCTCGGTTCGATGTGCGTTACGAAAACAACATTGTCTTTCATCCGGTACAAAGCCCGATAGCTTCCAAATTTTAACCGGAAATAATCTGTTTGCCCAATTACCGGCCTTATGTCCCCTTCCGGCGGTTCTTACCCCAAACCATTCAAGGCGGTTTTGATACGGATCTTCGTGGGAGCGTCAAGTCGATCAAGGTATTTTCCAGCGACAGGGTGCAGTAATACTTGCATTTAATGCAGTATACCGCAGAGGTGAAAAAAGTCAAGCGTTTTTCTGGTGTTTTGTCAAGCCAAAGTAGAAACGTCCCCTATCTTACCAAGATAGAAACGTCCCCTTGTCATGTCGTGCCAGTAAGACAAGCCTCCTGATTTTCAATTTGAATTTCTTTAACAAGGAGGGCT
>JAITNO010000193.1 GCA_031290405.1 Spirochaetaceae bacterium | reverse complement strand
ACGGAGCTTGAGCTTCCGGCCGTTAAAGATGCGGAAAACTTTCAGGCGAACACCTTCAATCTTTTTGAACTTTCCGGCGGGAAAACGCTCAGCGCCATCGAAATCAGAAACAACAACGTCGGGCGCGACGTTTCGATCCGCGCCATTCAGATAATGGACCCCAATCCGAAAACCGCAGCCGAGCCCGTGCGGCCGATTACGACGGCCCAGGATGCGATTGTGCTGATGGACGGCATCGAAATAGAGCGCCCGTCGAACAAAATCGACGACCTGATCCCCGGCCTTAACCTGACGCTCCGCGGCGCGTCGGCCTCTCCCGTCCAGCTTGGCGTGGAAAGCAACACCGAAGCGGTAAAGGACGCGATCATCACCTTTGTCGGCAGCTACAACCGCCTGATGGCGGAACTCAACGTGCTTACGCGGCGGGACGACAAGCTGGTTGCCGAATTGACCTACCTGAATGACGGCGAGCGCGACGAGCTTCGCGGCAAGCTCGGGCTTTTTGCCGGAGACACCGCCCTCAATAAGTTTCGTGGCGACCTCGTCAACGCGGCAACGGCTTCCTATCAGACAGCCGAAAGCGGCAGCGTTATGCTTGCGAACTTCGGCATCTCGACCGACGCGCGGCGGGCCGGCGCCGCAGGTTACGACCCCTCCCGTATGCGCGGCTACCTCGAAATCGACGAAAAAGCCCTCGACGAAGCCATCGGCGGAAACATTGACGCGCTGAAACAGCTCATGGGGCGGGACAGCGACGGCGACTTGATCGTCGACAGCGGCCTCGCCTATTCGATCGACCGCACGGCCCGTCCCTTTGTCGAAACAGCCGGCGTCGTTACGGCAAAAACCGGAGGGCTGGACACGCGGATAGCGGCAAGCAGCCGGCGTCTTGAAACCATCGACCGCCAACTCGAACGCAAAGAAACCAGCCTTCGCATCCAATACGGCAAGATGGAAGACGCCTATACCCGCATGGACCAGATGTCCCGTTCCCTTGAAAACTTCAGTACCCAGGGCAGCAATAAAAGGTAACCCAAAGAAATGGCAGTAACAGAACAGTTCGAATCCTCCGGCGCCGTTTTCGACTGGCTTGGCCAGTTTGTCAATCTTGAGCAGGGCGCCCAGCCCCCCATGCGCTCCGAGCGCATGGACATCATCGCCCGCGCCGCGGGAAACCCCGAACGCTGCGCTCCGGCGATCCACGTCGCCGGATCCAAAGGCAAAGGCTCGGTTACCGCCATGGCAAGCGAAATCCTCACCCGCGCCGGCAAGAAAGTCGCCCGCTACCTTTCCCCCCACATCGTCGAATACCGCGAGCGCATCACGCTGAACGACGCCTTCTTTGACGAAGCAACCTACGTCAAAGCAGGACAGCAGCTCCGCCAGACAGCGCGCCTCCTCGCCCGCCCCGACTCGCAGGAATACGCCCAACTCAAGGCAGTCTCCGACGGCCTCCCACCCGAACCAACGTTCTTCGAGCTGCTCACCCTCTACTACTTCCTCTGCGCCAAAGAAGCCCGCGTCGACGCCCTTGCCGTCGAGACCGGCATGGGCGGACGGCTTGACCCCACGAACATCGCCCAGAGCCTCGTCTCCGTCATCACCGTCATCGAGCTTGAGCACACCGATATGCTCGGCGCAACCATCGCTCAGATTGCCGGCGAGAAGGCCGGCATCATCAAGCACAACCGCCCGCTGATCCTTGCCGAACAGACCCATCGGGAAGGCCGCATCGCCCTCGACGTCTTCGTCAACACAGCGCGGGAACGAAACGCCCCGCTCTACTATTTCCCCCAGATCGCCGAACTCAAGAACATCCGCGTCACCAAAGAAGGCGCCCGCTGGACCCTCATCGACAAGACGCGCGAATTCTTTGACGAGCCGCTGGAACTCAGCATCAAGCTCCCCGGCGAGGTACAGGCCCGGAACACATCGCTCGCCATCTTCGCCGTCCGCAAGGCCTACCCCGAAACCCCCATCGACGCAATCACGCACGCCGTCGCCGCCGTCAGCCTCCCCGCCCGTTTTGAAACAATACTCACCCGTCCCCCAGTCATCGTCGACGGTGCCCACACAGACATCAGCGTAAAGCTCTGCGCAGAGACCTTTACCGCCCTGTACGGCGAAGGCGGCGTCCTCCTCTTCGGTTGCGCCATGGGCAAAGACGCCGAGGCCATGGCACGGACCCTCGTCCCCCATTTTTCGACGATAATCATCACCACGCCCGGCTCCTTTAAGATAAGCCAACCCGAAAACGTCTACACCGCCTTCACCGCCGCAGCCGCAGCCCTCACCCCCACGCGCCACAGCGCCATCGAGCTCATCAAAGACACCACAACCGCCATCCAACACGCACTGGACGCAGCGCAAGAGCAGAGGCTCCCCCTCTTGGGAACCGGCTCCTTCTACCTCGCCGCCGAAATCCGCAATCACGCAGTGCGCGCCCACAACCCCCCCAGCGCATCCTAAGGAAGCATGATCGGCGCGCCCCCCCTCGAAGCCCAGGTTGTGCATTCCCTGCACGGCCTCCCACCCGACGCCGCCATCATCGCCGCCGTCTCAGGCGGAGCCGACTCCACAGCCCTCCTCGCCGCCCTGGCCGCCTTGAGGGACAGAGGAGCGGGATACGCCCTCCACTGCGCCCACGTCAACCACAACCTGCGCGGCGAAGAAAGCCTCGCCGACGCCCGCGCCGTCGAACAACTCTGCAAAGACTTCGACATCCCCTGCCACATCGAAACCATCGCCGAAGGCCGCATCGAAAAACGCGCACGGGAAACCGGCTCAGGCATCGAAGCCGCCGCGCGGGAAGCGCGGCGCCGCGCCCTGCGGCGAACCGCCCTGCGCTGCCACGCCGACGCAATCCTCATCGCCCACACCAAAAACGACCTCCTTGAAAA
>JAITNO010000167.1 GCA_031290405.1 Spirochaetaceae bacterium | reverse complement strand
AATGAACCCGCTCAAGTATATAATGGAGGTAATGCAACATGAGTGAAGTAACGGTTAATTTAAACAGCCTTTTGGAAATCCGGCAGGCGGGGCTTAAAGCCTTACAGAACGCGCTGGGGCCCGTTGGTATGATAAAATTCATCCAACAATACGAGAATGGCGTCGGCGATTATACCAAAGAAAAATATAATCACCCCGATATATCATTGGAAGAAATAGATATTTTATTAAGGCCGAACAAAAACCGATAGATGAGGCTTCCGGGCAATAGCGCCGGGAGTTTGCGAAAAGGCGGTAGCTGCCATTTTGGGATCGGGCGGCCTCCTTCGGGGGGCCGCCTTTTTTGTGGGGGGGCGTGAGCGCTGGGGGGGGGGACTCCCCCTCCAAGAGCCTAACGGATGGAGCGGGACGATGAAACCAGAGCCGCCACCGCCAGGAGTATCCCCAGCGCGGCGCGGATGCCCCCCAGAGGCAGCATGAAGTTGTAAAAACTGTGGAGGACGAGGGCCGAAACGAACCGACCGAGCGCGCGGTGCGGCTTGGAAGAGAGGCAGGAGGCGGCCAGACCGCAACGGATGCCGCAGGCGCCGTGCAGGGGAACCGCGCTTACCATCCTAAGGAGGGCGAGCGCGGGGTCGGCCGCCGCGTAGACCGCGTTTTCCACGGCGGCGAAGGCAAAGCCGGCAAGGAGGCCCGCGCCTGCCGCAAAACCTTCATAAACAACAATCCTTTGGGAAAAACGCCCCACCAAACCGAAGAGGCCGAGGAGGACGACCAGACGGGCGCCCTCCTCGATAAGGGAAATACGCAAAAACAGGTCGGAGAGGACGGTCCATCGGCCAAACGATTCGGGATGCGGCAACGCGGACTGCACGAGCAGGGCCAAAATCAGGCTTGCCACGCCGCCTGCAAGGAAAAGAAGCACAAAATGAGGGGGCATGGCAAGCTTGCGATGGCGGAACCAGAGGACGGCAAGGGCCGCCGGCAGGAAGGAGAAGAGGACCAGCGCCAGGATGACCGCGGCTCCACCCATAACCGGCGATTATGCTTCCGCTTGGTTGAACAACGCTTCGGCGGCGGCCGCCTCTTCAGGGCTTTTCGCGTCGCCCTTGGGCTCGGCGGCCTTTCTGCCCGCCCTGGCCTTGGCCGGCACGATCAGCTCCGCCGGATACTTCCACGGGAACATCGTCCTGCGGAGTTTTATCTCGACTTCGGCGCAGAACTCAGGACTCTTTTCCATAAAGTCCTTCGCCGACTCGCGCCCCTGGCCGACCTTTTCCTCGCCGTAGGAGTACCACGCGCCCTTCTTGTCGATGATCTCGTATTTGACGGCGGCGTCGAGCAGGCTGCCGATGGCGGAGACGCCCTTGCCGAACATGATGTCGAGCTCGGCCTTGCGGAAGGGCGGGGCGACCTTGTTCTTCACCACCTTGACCTTCACGCGGTTGCCGATGGCGTCCGCATCCCCGCTCTTTTCGATGGTCTCCACCTTGCGGACATCGAGCCGTATCGATGAATAGAACTTCAACGCGTTGCCGCCGGTGGTCGTTTCGGGGTTGCCGTACATGACGCCGATCTTCATGCGGATCTGGTTGATGAAGATGAGCACGCAGTGCGACTTCCCGATGATTGCCGTGAGCTTCCGCAACGCCTGGCTCATCAGGCGCGCCTGTAGGCCCATGTGGGCGTCGCCCATGTCGCCGTCAATCTCCGCCTGCGGGGTGAGGGCGGCGACGGAATCGACGACAATCACGTCAACGGCGCCCGAGCGGACGAGGCTTTCGGCAATTTCGAGGGCCTGCTCGCCGGTATCCGGCTGGGAAACCTCAAGCTCGTCAATGTTGACGCCGAGGTTTTTCGCATAGCTTGGGTCGAGCGCGTGTTCCGCGTCAATGAACGCGGCGATGCCGCCCGCTTTTTGCGCCTCGGCGATGGCGTGGAGCGCCAACGTCGTCTTGCCGGAAGACTCCGGCCCAAAGATCTCGATGATCCGCCCGCGCGGATACCCGCCTATGCCGAGGGCCTCGTCAAGCAAGAGCGCGCCGGAGGGTATCGTCTCGATCCCCGTCGCGCTTATATTCGCCCCGAGCTTCATAAGCGAGCCCGAACCGAATTGCTTGTCGATATGCAGGCGGACAGCCTCAAGCGCCTTCTGCTTATCCTCCGGCGTTGCCGCCCTGACTACCGCGTTCTGCGAATTCTTTTCTTCCGATGATTTTGCCATTGTATGAACTCCTCCCTTTAATTAACGCTTCTTTATGCGTCTTGCGTTAGTGTAACCCAAATCTTTTTTAATGGGTAGAGTGCGAAACCCAACCCGACTGTCCGCGATTCAGCCGCGCAGTCGAACCGCGTTCGTTTTAGAAAAAGGCTCCGGACGCCAAAACCACATTGTGAAAGACGTATTGTTCGCAAAGGGAACATCGTATTATATTGACGCAGATTGTTATTAAATTTTGATGTTTGTATCAAAATGACGCATCATTTTCCTTTGATTATGTAAAAAACCGCTTAAATCCGCTCTCGCCACACCGTGGAATGGTTTTTATAATTCTATATAATACAGTAAATTATAGAATATCTTTTTCAATGGTTCTTATTGCCGATATTTTGGCACGATACTTGCTTCATAGTTACCGATTAATGGGAGGATAGGAGAAGAATAAATGAAAGCATCAGGTAAAAAAATGGCTAAAGTGAACGGCGTGGATGTTGAAAATCGTGTGACAGACACTGGTGAGAATATCCTTTCTATGTATATCAATGAGATATGCAAGATTTCACTTTTGACTCGAGAGGAAGAAAACACGTGTGCCACACTTGCCGCGAAAGGCGATAAAGCCGCTTTTAACAAATTGGTAAACGGGAATCTTCGCTTTGTAATCAATGTTGCAAAACGATATAAGGGGAACGGGCTTCCCCTTTCCGACCTTATCAGCGAGGGAAATATCGGGTTAATCAATGCTGTAGAACATTATGACGTCAGCAAGGGTTTTCACTTTATTTCTTACGCGGTGTGGTGGATTCGGCAGGCAATTTTGAAAGCTATTTGCGAAAAATCGAGGATGATACGGCTACCCATGAACAGAGTCGGCGAATTGGTGCGGATTGAACGTGCGCGGAAAGAGTTGCGCGAGACGGTAACTGCCGAGAATGAGATCAAGGAAGTCGCACGTATGCTCAATATGGATGAAACTCTTGTTTCCGACCTTGTCAGCATAAGCCGCGACATGATTTCGCTCGATATGCCGATCTATCGAGAGAGTGATACGAGCACTTTGGGCGAGACGATTCAGGATGAGTCTTTCCAGTCCCCCTACGAATTTGCCGAGCGGAAGGTTATGCGCGCCGACATCGAATCGGTCCTGAACACGCTCGACAAAAAAGAAGCCGCCGTAATTCGCTGCAGATACGGTTTGGAAGACGGCGCAAAGATGTCGCTGAGTGAGATAGGCGATCGTTTCAATCTGACAAAAGAAAGAATCCGCCAAATTGAAAAGAAAGCACTAAAAAACCTTCAGCATCCAAGGCGGAAACGCCTGTTGCAGAACTATATCGCGTAACCCTGCCTATAGACCTCCCCGCTCAGGATTGCTTCCCGCATAAGCGGCTGGAGGTCAAGGCTTTCGTAGAGTGCGGAAGCTTCGGCAAGCGGGGCGCGCAGGATTGGGTGTTGCGGGCTAAAGAGCGTGCAACAATCTTCATAGGGGAGTATCGAAGTTTGGTATGTTCCTATCGAGATTGCCTTCCTGGTAATGTCTTCCTTGTCCATGCCGATGAGTGGGCGGAACACAGAAAATGCGGCGCGGCTTTCGGCGCAACGGATGTTTTCGACTGTTTGGCTTGCTACCTGCGAGAGGCTTTCGCCGGTTATCAGTGCCTTGCATTTTGCCCGCCGCGCGCTCATTGACGCGCATTCCATCATTGCCATGCGGAGCAACACTGTCGCCCACGCTTCGGGTGCCTTTTCCTTTATCCGCTGTTCGACGGCGGTAAATGAAATCACAAAGAGTTTTAAATTTGTCGTATAACGGGCAAGAATCCCCGCCAGAGTTATCACTTTTTGTTTGGCTTCGTTGGAAGTATAGGGGTAGGCGTGGAAGTAGATGGCGGCGAGGTTCATACCGCGAAGCGCCATCATGAAGCCCGCCACCGGTGAGTCGATGCCGCCAGACAGCAGGAGGAGTCCGCGTCCCGCAGTCCCGACGGGCAAGCCCCGGAGTCCCTTTTTTTCATAGCCGTAGATAAAAGCCTTTTCCCGAATTTCAACGCTGATGACGGCGTCAGGATGGCGGACATCAACCTTGAAGGAGGGGATGGCTTCGGCAACCGCATCGCCGGCGCGGCAATTGATTTCGTAGGATCTGAAAGGAAAGCTCTTGTCGGTCCGCCGCGATTCGACCTTGAAGGAACGCGCGCCGTTTTCAAAGCAGAGTCTTGCTTCTTCGACGCAGGCGGCAAGCACATTGTCGATAGTCTTTTCGGTTTTGCGGGATGCCGCCCAGCCGGTGATGCCCGGAAGGTGGGCAAGGGCGTCTTCAATCCGTTCGGCGGCTTCCGCGCTTGCAGGCTCTTTGCAGGTGATGTAAAAACGCCCGTCATGCGTGGTAAGCTGGGCGCCGCTTCCCCGTAGGGCGGCTGCCACATTGCGGGCAAGGATCTTTTCAAATCCCGCCTTGTTGCCGCCTTTAAGGGAAAGTTCGCCGAGCTTTACAAGATAGGTCATCGCGGATAGGGCAGACCGGTGTCATAAAATCCATCGCGGCTTTCGTTGCCTCTATTCGGAATATCGATGACGGTGCCGACCTCTATCAAATCGGGGTTGTCCGGGTCGGGGATTTTATCTTTGTTTGCCTCGAAGAGGACGCGCCATTGCCAGGGGTTCTTATAGAACCACTTGGCGATGTTCCAGAAACAATCGCCGAACTTATCCCACGGGCGCACCTTGTATTTATTCGGATGCGGCGGCAAATCGGGGGGGGGCTTCCCCCCAGGCGGCGCGGCGACGTCGGCAAGGTCGGCGGCAACGGCGAGTGCGTTTTCCAACGCGGCGTTTAAGTCGTCGGCGGTCTGCGCCTCGAGCGCCGCCCCGTAGTGGGCGGCGGCGGCGGCGAGCTCTTTGGGGTAGTAGACTTCGGCTTCGTTCCGCTTTGCCCAGGCGATGCGGTCTTCGGCGGCGGCTATTGACCGCTGTGTGCGGGCTTCGAGCAACTTCCTTGCGATATACTCATCGGAAAGGCCGGACAGGCGTTCCGATTCGGCGGCGTGGAGGGCGGACTCGTCATAACTTCCTTCCTGGAGCAAGCGTCGGGCGAGGCTTCGTTCTTTGAGGCTTGCCTCGTAATGCTCGTTATGGAGCGTCGAATAGCTTACCTTTGGGGGGTCGATCGGTTCACTTGCCGTCTCCTGCGCCCTGGGGCCTGCGCCCGCGCAAAGCGCTAAAAAGCAAAGCGCTAAAATGAAAACCTTTTGCCTCATACATTCACTCCTTGTTGCGGCGCGTTGGTCGATGCTGTGCGGCTTGCTGCGTTGCCGGTTATGCGACGCGCGCGTGTGCGCTGGCATGGAGCGACGCAGCGCTCAAAATTTCCTATGCGACTCTTTGAGGGTCGGCTTTGACTCTTTAAGAGTCGGCTTTGACTCTTAAAGAGTCAATCTTTCTACTCGGAGAGTCAATCATTCTGTTCCGAGCTCCGATGTCGAGGCTTTTTGCTCCGATGTCGAAGCTCCGAGCTCCGAAGTCGAAGCTCCGAGCTCCGATTGTTCTATTCAAAACAGAACTCATTCTGCTCGGAACGGAACCATCGGCTCTTTTTCATAAAAATCATTGCATGACCGTGAAGATGCCCTTCATAAAATCAGGCAGGTCGTCCGGTCTTCTGCTGGAAACCATGTTGCGGTCGACGACCACCGGCTCGTCCACCCAGATTGCCCCCGCATTCACGAGGTCGTCTTTGATGCCGGGCGTCGAAGTCATCCTAAAGCCCGCGCATATCCCCGCCGACGCCGCCATCCAGCCGCCGTGACAGATGTGGGCGACGAGTTTCCCTTTCGCCATGAAGTCGCGGGTAAGCTGCTTTACCTTTTCAAGGCGCCTGAGTTTGTCGGGCGCGAAGCCGCCGGGCAGAATCAGTCCGGCAAAGTCGGCTTCCCTAAGGTTGTCGATGGCCGCATCGCTCTTGCAGGGATACCCATGCTTTCCCGTGTACGTTTTTAACGCTTCCGGCGCGGCGGCGACGACCTTCGCCCCTTCCTCCGTCAGTCTGAGCTTGGGGTACCAGACCTCAAGGTCTTCGTAGACGTCGTCAATGAACATCAAAAAGGTTTTTCCGTTTAGATTCATGCTGGGACGCCCCCCTTAAGCCCACTTGATGAAGCCGGGACGATAGGGACTCGCCAGCGCGCCGTGCTTCGGAAGGATTCGCAGGGTGTGCCCCTGCAAGCCCGTGTCCAAACACTCCACGCGAACCTGGTAATGGCAGACGCCGTCTTCCTTGCCGACGCTCCGCATTTCGGCGCGGTGGGCGTTCACGATGAAATTCTGATGGCTGCGCTCGCCGTAGTAAAGCTCGACGAGTATCTCCTCCGTCGCCAGATCCCCCAAATCAATCCACGCGTTCACGGTGATAAAATCTCCCCGCTGCATGGTGTTCTTCGAGTTCGCGTCAATTGAAACGATCCTGATGCCGTCCCAGCAGCGCTTAAGTTTTTCAAAATAACTTCCAAGCGATTTTGTCGCGGCATAGGCGTCCTTTGTCATGCGCTGGTAGTTTTTAAGCGCGGGGGAATAGAACTTGTTGTAATAGTCTATCAGCATTCGCTGGCTCGACATCGACTGCCCTATCTCGCACATACAGGTTTTCATCTTCTTTATCCATTCGCGGGGAAGTCCGTTCCGGCTGCGCTGATAGAACAACGGGATGATCTCTCTCTCAAGGAGGTTGTAGAGGGCCTTGCTCGCGATCTCGTCTTGCTGGTTTTCATCGGGGTACTCCTCGACGCCCCCTATCGCCCAACCAACCTCGTGGTTTGCCTCGTAGGACTCGTCCCACCAACCGTCGCGGATTGAGCAGTTGAGGACGCCGTTGAGGGACGCCTTCATCCCCGAAGTGCCGGACGCCTCCATCGGGCGGCGCGGCGTGTTCAGCCAGACGTCGGCGCCGGAAACGAGGTAGCGGGACATCGTCATATCGTAGTTTTCAAGGAAGATGATGCGGTCTTCCACATCGTGTTCCTTTGCAAAAGAGAAAATCTCGCGGATAAGGTTTTTGCCGGGCATATCGGCGGGATGCGCCTTGCCGGCAAAGATAAGCTGAATGGGATGCTCGGTGTTTTTAAGGAGCTTGAGGAGCCGCATTGGGTCGCGGAAAAGCAGGGTGCCCCGTTTGTAGGTCGCAAAGCGGCGCGCAAACACGATGGTGAGCGCGGAGGGAGAGAGGGCGTCTTCCGCCTTTTGGATGCGGGTTTCCGACGCGCCGTTGCGCCGCAAGGTGTCTTTAAGGCGCGAGCGGGCAAAACCGACCATCCGCTCCCTCCGCCTCTCGTGGGTGCGCCAGAGCTCCTCGTCGGGGATGAACTCCATCCGCTTCCAGACTTTAAGGTTCGTCGGATCTTCCTCGAAGCTGGGCCCAAAGTAGCGGTCAAGCAGCTCGCAGAGCGGGCTGGAAATCCACGTTCTTGGATGGACCCCGTTTGTAACGTGGGAGATGGGAACCTCGTCGAGGGGCAAGTCCGGCCACAGTCCCTGCCACATATCCCGCGAGACGGCCCCGTGCAGACGGGAGACGCCGTTGGCGTACGCCACAAAGCGCAGGGCGAGGACGGTCATGCAGAAACTCTCCTTGGGGTCGTTTCGGCGCTCCCTCCCCCATCCGAGGAACTCCTCCCACGAGATGCCCAGCACACCCGTCCAGGAGTGCAGGTATTTCTTGAGCAAGTCGGGGTCGAATCGTTCGTTTCCCGCCGGCACCGGCGTGTGGGTCGTGAATATGTTCGTAGGCCAAATCGCCTCGAACGCCTCGTCAAAGCTAAAGTTGTTTTCCGCAATAATCTCACGCGCCCGTTCGAGGATAAGGAACGCCGCGTGCCCCTCGTTCATGTGCGTCGCCGCCGGGTTGATGCCCAGCGCACGGAGCGCGCGGATGCCGCCGATGCCCAGCAGAATCTCCTGCCTGATGCGGGTTTCCTTGTCGCCCCCGTAGAGCGCCGCGGTAATGTCCTTAAAGTCCTGATCCTTATTTTTATCGATGTTCGTATCCAGCAAGTAGAGCGAGGCGCGGCCAACCCGCACCTCCCAAATCTGCGCGTAACATTCGCGGCCCGCCAGATCGACCGAGATGAAGAACGGATTGCCGTCCCGCCCCTTTTTAAGCTCAACGGGCATATTATACCAATCGTTGACCGGATACACCTCCTCCTGGAAGCCGTCCGTGTTCACCTTTTGGATAAAATAGCCCTGTTTATAGAGCAACCCCACGCCCACCAGCGGCAAATCCAAATCCGAAGACGTCTTCATGTGGTCGCCCGAAAGCATACCCAGACCCCCCGAATAGACCGGCAGCGAAACATCCATGCCATACTCCATCGAAAAGTAGGCCACGACGTCTTTATGGCTGCCGTGGTACCACGGCTTCATCTTTTTGTAACGCTGAAAGCGTTCATACACCTTCCGCAGCGAGGCAACGTAGGAATCGTCCTTTTCCAGCTCGGCAAGCCGTTTCTGACTCACCATGCCCAGAGTCTTTACCGGACTCTGATTCGACTTTGCCCACGCCTTTTCGTCGAGGCGCATAAAAAGCTGTATCGCGTCGTAATTCCACGAAAGCCACAGATTGCGTGCAATCTCTTCCAGCGGCTTCAGCGAAGCCGGTAATTTCGGTTTAACCGTATATGTCGATATATTCATAGTGTACCCATTATCGGACGATTCGGCGCAGTTTGTCAATTTACCCGCAAGGCGGCGCTGAAACCAGAGGAGGGGGCGCCTCCCCCCTCCCGGTTCTCCGGTTGTTGTAAAAAAGCCCAAAGCTGGGGAACGCGGCCTGCGCACGCAAAGCCCTGGCTCGGGGGCGCGGCGCCGCAGGCCGCTGCAAGAAACTTAAAAGGCCCGTATGGTAGGGCCTGAGTTTTCAAAAGCGGTAACGCTGAAGTTTTGACGGTTGTTCTGGATGTAGAAATCTAAAACGCGCGAGCGGGTGCCGTCGTTTTCCACAGAGACGGTGTGCCGTCCGTTCATGAGCCGCTTGCCGAACTTGCCGCCCTTCCCGATGGAGCCGGCTTTTTCACCGTCGACATACACTTCGATTTTGCTCGTCAGCCCGTCCGCGCGGGTCACGATGACCGCGGGGATCTTGGAGTCGGCGAGTATCTGGGCCGAATTGCCGCAAGAGACCGTCATGATTGACGCGCAGCAGCATACAATCAAACCATAGGTGAATTTTTTAAGCATATAAAAGCCTCCCATATAAATTACTCTTCCTATATCGGCGTCTTTGCCGCCGCAGTTTAGGACACGCTGATTAACTAGGGGCGGCGCAAGATTGCCGCCTCAGTTTACGCTTTAGGGTGCGCTTTTTCGGCGCAGTTCGTCAATGGTGGTAACGCGCTTGAGTATTTCGCTGATGACGAACCAGTATTTTTCCGGCACCGTCTCGCCGAGCGGGACTTCCGCGTAGAGCGCGCGGGCAAGCGGTTTGTTTTCGACGATGGGGACGTCGTGTTCGCGCGCGATTCTTTTGATGATCTGGGCCAGCTCGTCCTCGCCCTTGGCGCTGACGCGCGGGCCGTAGAGCGAAAAGTTGTATTCGAGGGCCACCGCGAAGTGCGTCGGGTTTGTAACGACGACGCTCGCCTTGGGGACGTTCTGCGCTATGTTCTGGGAGAGCAGCTGCCTCATGCGGGCGCGCAAGCGCGCTTTGACGTGCGGGTCTCCCTCGTCGGTCTTGCGCTCTTCCTTTACCTCTTGCAGCGACATCTTGAGCGACTCGCGGTATTGCCAGCGCTGGAACATATAATCGGGGATGGACAGGACCAGGAGGAGCAGCGCGGCGACGATTAAAAGTTTGACGGCGAGGGTTGCGATGGTTGTAAGCGAAAAATACACGCCGGCGCTTTCGAGGCTGAGTATCCTTTCGATGTCGCTCCTCACGATGACGTAAGCGGCGCCGCCGATGATGGCCATCTTCACGATGGACTTAAAGAAGTTGAAGACGCCGTTCGCCGAAAAGATCGTCTTGGAAAAGTATTGCGGGAAGTTGGGGACGACCCTGCTGAACTTGAAGGCCATCGGCTTGGTCGTCCACAGGAAGCCGACCTGCGCGATGTTGGAAAAGAGCGCGGCGACGAGGGCGACGGCCAAGATCGGCAGCGCAAGGCGGACGAAGTACATCAGGAACACGCCGAAGAGGCGAGAGTCGGCGGACGGGTCCAGCTCGGCGATGCGCGAGAGGAAGAAGCGGAGCATTTCGACGAAGGTCCGCAGGAGGTAGGGGGCCATGATCAGAATCGCCAGCGCGGGGAGGAGCAGGCCGACGGCCCCGACGAGCTCTTGGCTTTTGACGACGCGCCCTTCTTCTTCGCGCGCCTTGCGAATCTTCGCTTCGGTGGGTTCTTCGGTGCGCCCTTCGTCGGCGGCGGCGAACCACTGCAAGTCGATGCGCGCGGCGGGGGGGAGCGCGGAAAGCTCCTCCGAAAGCGGCGGCGGTTCATAGACGACAACGGTACAATCAAAAATGTTCAGGCTCCCCTCCCTTAGTTTGCCGATAAAAGAGGCTAACACGGGGCGGGGACTCCCGTCAAGAGCGGCGAGGAGGGCGCCGCCCCCCCACAGCCGGCCGCCCGCGCCCGCAGGCGGTTTTGTAAGAGGTCTCACAGAGTTGATGAGAGGTCTCACAGGATTGTTTGCAACTGCGAACGGCTCGTTTGCGGGCCTGGCGGCGGGCGGCGCCTCCGATCGGGCCTTATCCGAGCATCTGCGAAAGTTCTATCTCGGGATGATGATACCTCGGCGTGGCCGCTTTGAGGCGGGCGAAGCTGATTGCGCGGCGGGGACACCAGGTAAGGCAGGCCTGGCACTGCTCGCAACCGGCGGAAAACACCGGTTTCCCGTCTTCCAGGCGGATGGCGCGCGCGGGGCACAGACGGACGCACAGGGCGCAGCCGTTGCATTCGGCGCCGAGCTTGTAGGCCTGCGCCATGCGCCCCTTCGCGCTTCTAAACAGGAACGACACGAGGGCGGAAAGCGGGCGGAACGTCCATATCGAGTTTGTTTCTTCGTTCAAGATTGACTGAGCGATTCGTTCCGTGGCGTTCTTTTGTTCGGCAATGCGTTCTTCGATCTTCTTAGCCGAAGGGGAGCCGAAAAGAGGGATGAAGTTTTCCACGCTCGGAATGCGCCCGGCAAAGGACAGCCGGATGCTCTTTCGCCTCAACGCGCGGGAAGCTTCGGCCAACGCGCCGCCCTGGTCGGAACCATAGGTGACGACGGCGCCCGTCCAGGCGGCGCGGATCTCCGCTTTGTCGATGAAGCGGCGGACAAGCTGCGGCATCTGGTAGGCGTAGGACGGGAATAAAAACACGACCCTTTCGGCTTCTATCAAGACGGAGGGCTTCCTCGCCTCGCAGGCGATGTTGAAGAGCTCGCCGCCTGAGCCGAGCGTCTGAGCGATTTTTGTGGCGGACCAGAGGGTGTTGCCGGTGCCGCTGAAGCAATAAATTTTTGTCATGCCGTTTCGTGCCTCCCCCAGCCCTTGCGGGCCGCGCGCCTCGCGGTGAATATACCAAAAAGGCGCGCCGGACGCCAGAGCCCCCCCCACAAAAAAGGCGGCCCCCCTAAGGAGGCCGCC
>JAITNO010000158.1 GCA_031290405.1 Spirochaetaceae bacterium | reverse complement strand
GGTTAGGGGCAGGGCGCTCATAGCAGGCGCAGTCGTCTGGGCTTTTGCAATCATCATGGTTTCATTATCCCATGTGTTTTTGGTTTTGTCAAGAGGGGAAAAAGAGGGGGCCCTCTTGGGGGGGACTTGACAAAAATTTCACTTATAATGTAGAGTCGGTTAAACTGATTGATAAAATGAGGGACTTATGGACATCCAACTGCAAGAGCTTATAGAGAAGATAAAGAAGGAAGGCATCGAGTCGGCGAACGACGCTGCGCTCAAGATTAAGAGCGACGCCGAAGCCGAGGCGAAAGGCATCGTCGATGCCGCCAAGAAAGAGGCGGACGCCGCCGCCGCAAAGGGCAAGGTTGACGCGGAGCGTTTCGAGAAGGCAGGCGTTGCCGCCGTCGAACAGGCGTCGCGGAACCTGGTGCTGGCTTTCAAGTCCGAAATTGAAGGGCTTTTGGGCAAAATTGTCTCGAAAGAGATCGCGAAAACCTATAACGACGATGTTTTGAAGGCGGTCATTCCCGAAGTGATAAAGGGCTGGCTTGCCGGAAAGGGCGCCGTGGATGTTATTTTGGACGAAGCGCGGCTTTCTTCCTTAAAGTCGTGGTCGGCTTCGGCGCTTGCCGCCGAAATTGCCGCAGGCGTCGAGCTTAAAGCGGGCAGGAGTGTTGGCGGCGGCTTTCGGATTGGCGAAAAGGACGGCTCGGCCTACTATGATTTTTCGGCTTCCGCCGTTGCGGAGGCGCTCGCCGATTACCTGAATCCCCAGCTTGCCGAGATTCTTAAAGAAAGCGCGAAGGGGCTCTAGGTGGCATACTACTTCCTTATCGCCCAATTGCCCCAGCTTGCGCTTGGCCAGGAGCCGCCGCTCAGTTCCGCCGCGTTCCTCGAACGCTACGGGGCGATGTTGAGCGCGTCCGACGCGGCGCTGCTCGGGTTGTGCCGGCTTGGACTCCAGAGCGGCGAAGAAAGCGCCCCTACGTCTTCGGCGTTTGTCAATGCGTGGCGGGGGAGGGAGCGGGTTTTGACCCTCGCGCTTGCAAAGCTCCGCGCGGCGAAGCTGAAGTTCGAGGCTCCGGCGGCGGAGGTCCCCGACGGGCTGGACGAGGTAAAGGCTCTGGCGAAGGCGGCTTTTGCAATGGAAGACCCCTTCGAGGCTGAACTTTTCTTGGACAAGGGCAGGTGGGACGCGATCGAATCCTTCGTGGGGCTGGACTACTTTACGGCGGACGTAGTGTTCGCCTACTTCCTTAAATTGCTGTTAATCGAACGGCGTTCTTCATTTAAGAGTGAAGAAGGCTTTGCTGAATACAAGGCGTTATACGCCGGAATCATCGAAAGCGCTCCCAAAGCGGGCGCAAACGGAGAACCGAAATGATTGGAACAAAGGGTATGGTCGCCGCCGTCAACGGCAACATGGTCAATGTCCGTTTTGACGGGCAGGTGTCCATGAACGAAGTCGGGTTTATTCAACTCGGCGACAAAAAATTGAAGAGCGAAGTCATCAGAATCAAGGGGGATGTTTGTTCCTTGCAGGTTTTCGAGATGACGCGCGGCATCGAAATCGGTGACGAAGTCGAGTTTTCAGGCGATATGCTTGCCGTCGAACTGGGGCCGGGTCTCCTGGGGCAAGTTTTTGACGGTTTGCAGAATCCTCTGCCCGAACTGGCCAAACAGACCGGTTACTTCCTCGAGCGGGGCGTCTACCTTGAGCCGTTGCCTACGGACAGGGAATGGGCGTTTACTCCCGTTGCGGCGCCAGGCGCGACCGTCCAGCGCGGCGATACGCTGGGGACGGTGCCGGAAGGGGTGCACACCCACCGCATCATGGTGCCCTTCAATATGCTTAAAAGCTATAAGGTTAAATCCGTTGCCGCCGCCGGCAACTATAAGATCCACGACAAAATAGCGGAGCTTGAGGACGAAAACGGCGAGATCATCCCGCTGACGATGACCTTCCGTTGGCCGGTCAAGCGCGCCATTACCTGCTACGAAGAGCGCTTCCGGCCGGAAGAGCCTCTGGTGATGCAGCTTCGCATCATCGACACCTTTTTCCCGGTTGCCCGCGGCGGGACTTTCTGCACTCCCGGCCCGTTCGGCGCGGGAAAGACTGTTTTGCAACACGCCCAATCGAAAAATGCCGATGTCGACATTGTTATTGTGGCGGCCTGCGGCGAGCGGGCGGGCGAAGTCGTCGAAGTGTTAAAAGAATTCCCCGAATTGATTGACCCTAAAACGGGAAAGTCGCTGATGGAACGCACCGTCATCATCTGCAATACCTCGTCGATGCCCGTTGCGGCGCGCGAGGCGTCCCTCTACACATCCGTTACCATGGCTGAATACTATCGGCAGATGGGGCTGAACGTCCTCCTCTTGGCGGATTCGACGTCCCGCTGGGCGCAGGCTTTGCGCGAAATGTCCGGGCGCCTCGAGGAGATTCCCGGCGAGGAAGCCTTCCCCGCCTACCTCGAATCGACGATAGCGGGCTTTTACGAGCGGGCGGGGCTGGTAAGGCTCCGCGACGGCTCGATGGGTTCCGTTACGATTGGCGGCACGGTGTCGCCGGCAGGCGGCAACTTTGAAGAACCGGTTACGCAGGGCACCCTCAAAGTGGTCGGCGCCTTCCACGGGCTCTCCCGCGAGCGCTCGGACGCCAGAAAGTTCCCCTCGATTCATCCTCTTGAATCATGGTCGAAATATAGGGGCATCATAGCCGCCGACAAGGTTGCTTATGCCAGGGGCTTCCTCCACAGGGGCACGGAAGTCGAGCAGATGATGAAGGTCGTCGGCGAAGAAGGAACGAGCATCGACGACTTCCTTATCTATCTTAAAGGCGACATTCTGGATTCGGTATATCTTCAGCAAAATTCCTTCCACGATGTTGATGAGGCGACGAGCACCGAGCGGCAAAAATATGTGTTCGACCTTCTGATTCGGATTCTGGGGACGCGGTTTACCTTTAAGGAAAAAGATGCGGCGCGCTCGGCTTTTGCCCGGCTTCGCCAGAAATTCATTGACTACAACTTCTCTGAGTTCAACAGCGGCGCGTTCAAGACCCTCGAAGGCGAGATACTTGACGCGGTTAAGGGCGCATCGTCGGGAATCGACGCGGATGCGGAAAAATTATTGGGACAGGACGGAAAC
>JAITNO010000149.1 GCA_031290405.1 Spirochaetaceae bacterium | reverse complement strand
CTGTATGCCGAACGCGGCATTCTGTATGCCGAATGCGGCATTCTGTATGCCGAACGCGGCATTCTGTATGCCGAACGCGGCATTCTGTATGCCGAACGCGGCATTCTGCATCCCGAACGGGGAGGGCGGCGCATGAAACAGCGCTTTCTTTGTTCCAATTCAAAGGATTTGCACCAGATTTCGGTGGCGTTGTTGATAAATTCGGAGCCGTTGTCGCTGTGGAACTCGCGGATAGGGAGCAGCGAGGTATTTTTAATGTTTGACAAAGCCTCGAAAGTCCATGTATGGGCGTTATTGAGGAGGGAACGGAGTTCTATCCAGCCTGAGGCGACATCGGTGGCGGTCAAGGCATGGACGTATTGGCCCTGGGTGGCCTGACCGCAATGATGAACGGTGTCAATTTGCCGGAAACCGGGGATCTTCCGCTCCTCACTCGTGTAGAAGGTGCGTATGGGGATGCGGCTTTTCAGGGAATCCAGGGGTTTGGTGAGACTTTTCCCCTTGAGTCTGAGGGCCGCCTTGTCCTTTTTGAGATATCGGTCTATGGACGCGGGGCTGATTTTTATGAGCTTTTCCGCGATTTCACCGGTGATGCCGAAGGCCTGCCACTGCGCGATGTACTTCATCTGAGACCGCATAAGAGGCGCGAGGATCTTCCCGCACTTGTACCGGAAAAAGGTCCAGACGAGTCTAAGACGGGCGACGACCTCATCGGTGTGGATCCGTGTGCCTTTCCGATTCGCGGGCCGCTTTTTTCCGGCTTGAGGTTCACCGCCTTCCCGTCCGCATAAACCAGAACCGTTTTGGGCGTCTTAACGCCTAAGAGCCGGACCGCGGATTTTCGGTGGTATCAGGTCAACCGGGTGAATTCGTCAAGCAACGCCTGTTTCTCTTGCTTTCGGTAACATTTTCAATGAGGCAACGCGGTCCCTTTATCAAACAAAGCAAATGCGCTACACTGCGGCTATGGCGAACGAGAAAGCGGTCTACGCTCCAGGAGAGCTTGACAAGATAAAGGGGCGGCTTGGGCCCCTGGGCGAAAAAGAAGCCAAGCGGATGCAGAAGATGCTCGGCGGTGAAGTCGGACGAGAGCGCACCGAGTATGAGGATGCGAAAATCGCCGACGCGATTGCCGCCGAGAAGGAGGCCGCCGGCGGCAAGGGAAAGGCCCGCAAGAGCGGGCAGCGGATTATCGAGGTCGCAGGCGCGGGGCAGGACGAGGAGAGGGCCGCCGCCCCCGTCCGCGCCTCGCTGCCCGTCCCACGGCCGAAATACGCGCAGCGCGTGCGGATGGACGCCTGTTGCGCCGACGCGGAGTTCGGCATCAAGACTGCGTTCCAGAGCCTCGTCTCGAAGCTTTCGTTCTTCAACGCCCCGCAGGACAAGGTGAGCGTCCGTTTCGTCAAGTACATCATCCTCGAATACTATAAGCAAATCGAAATCGTCGTTCACGCGACGCGGCTCTTGTACCCGCGCAACAATAAAGACCTCGAGGCGGCGCTGAAGAAGCTCTCGCCGTTTGCGGCGCTTGTACTGGACACGCTGCGGCAGTGGAAGCTGGACGCGCTCTCCAGGGAGATTGCGCGACTGCAGCGGAATCCGCGCGCCGTCCGCGTCCAGGACTTTTCACGCCTGTTAAAAGAGTTCTACCGTCCCCTCGTCCTGCTGGAAAAACTGTCCGCCGAGGAGCATATCCAGGGAGCCTTCGACAAGCTGCACCGCGCGCTCTTTATGGAAAACCCCAGCGCCCAGACCGAAGCGCTGCGCTCTAACATTGCCGACGCGCTGGCCGCGCTGGAGTACACGCGCTTCCACATCCACCGCTTCATGTATCCCCTTCTGATGAAGATTCTAAGCGACGTCTATCTGCCCTACGAAGAGTTCTTTAGCCGCAACCGCGCGGCGTTCCTTGCCTTCCTTAATGTGAGCGAGGAGTCCGTCATCGCGCCGGCCCTGTGGCAAGAGGATGAACAGGCAGCGCTGGAGGCCGCCCTGGACTCAAGCGACCCGCCGCTCCCGCCGCTTGCCGCGCCGCCTGAGCCTGCGGCGTCCGCGGCGGCGCCTGCGGAGCCTGAGCCCGACGCGGCGACGACCCATGCTGACGTGGCGGCGACCCGTGCCGATGCGGCGGCGACCCGAGCTGAAGGCGCCGAGGTGAGAGCGGCGCACACCATGAAAAAAAGAAACGACGCCGAGCAGAGGGCCCTGGACAAGGGCCTGGACACCCTCGAGCTCCTGTTCCCCGACGCCGGCTGGAAGCGGCTGGACAAGAACCCCGACCTCTACCCCTACTTCGCCGACCTCCTCGATTTAAAGAAGAACAGCGCCATCATCTCGCCGCTGGACCCGTCCCAGAGCGTCCTCGTCCTTGCCCGCATCGCAGGGGAGCTCCTCGTCGGCTTCCGCTCGATGCAATTCGCCCTTAACTTCGGCGAAGAAGACGGCATCACGCCGATACTCGACCAGTGGCAGCGAATCCTGGAAGAAAGCTTTTACGGCAACTACATCCCAAAGATTGACGAATACGCCCGCATCTTCGACCCGTCCAAGAGCCGCCGTCCAAAAACCACCTACGCCATGAACCTCCTCAACGACATCCATTGGATGCGCCGTTACTACTTCTTCCCCCATTACGAGTACAAGTCCGGAATACCCCCATCATTCTCAAAAAAGAACGTTACCGCTCTCTACGCCACCGTCCGCGACCTCCGCAGGATGCTCACCGAAATCGCCGAGGACATCGACGCCGTGAAGAAGAACGGCGGCCTGGAATCAGGCGCCGTCTACCTTAAAGCGAAAAACGCGGAGGCCCCCTACCATTTTGAAATCGAGAACCCCCTTTCAAAACGACTGGGCCTTCTCCTCCCCAAGAAGCAGCGAACCAACATCACCCTGGTCTACTTCACCCTTGCCATCTGCGCCGTGTTGGACGAGCGCCTCAACAACCCTGCAAGCGCCGCATACCAGGCCGACAGGGAGGTCGTCTACCGAAGCCTCAACAACGAAGGCAGGGAGCCTGTCCTCTGGGTAGAGAAACGCACCGACGTCGCCGCCCTTATGCAGAAATCCATCGCCGAATGCAAGGGCGCCTCTTGACCATGTGGATGACCCATTCGGGGCATCTGCTCGCCCGACCGCCCGACCGCCCCGACGACGTTATCGACTACATCCGGCGCAGCGGCTACCGCGAAGAATTCATCGTAAGCGACGACTTTAGCCCCCGCTTCCTCGCCTCCCTCATGCGCGCCGGCTTCCTCGTCATGTCCGTTCGGCTGGAAGAATGCGATGGCGGCGCGGGGGCCGCAGTCGCCCAGGAGACCTTCATCCTCCTCCCCAAACACCATCTTACGCGCAGCGTCCTCCACTTTGACCGCCTTCGCACCTCCCGCAGCGTCAGGGCGCTCCTCCCGCGCTGCCAGCTCCGCGCCGACGCCGACTACGATGCCATCGTCCAGAAATGCATCGACATACACGGCGACGATTGGCTTACCCCTCCGCTCGTCGACTCCCTCCGCCGCCTTCGCGCCCAGGGGCATCCCGCCGTCCGTCCCTCTTCTTTCGCCCTCTACAAAGACGGCGCGCTCGTCGCCGGAGAGTTCGGCGTAAGCTGCGGCAGGGTCTACACCAGCTATTCTGGCTACCATGAGCAGAACTCCTGCGGCAGGGCTCAGATGATCCTTACCGCCAGACACCTCCGCGAGCGCGGCTACGCCTTCTGGGACCTCGGGATGCCGTTGGACTACAAATACACCTTAGGCGCAGAGGACCTCCCCCTGTCGGACTTCGTCGCCGCCTTCAGAGCTGCCCGCGCCCCATGAGCGCCTTCCTCGCCCGCGCCCTCCTCCCCATCGCCCTCGCCATCCTCCTGTCATCTTGCGCCGCCGTGCCGCGCGGGCCCGGGCCCCCGCCTCCGGGCCTCCTCGTCCCCCATTTCGCGCCGTATGCGACCCTCGACGAAAACCTCCCCGTCGAAATCAAAGACTACGAAGGCAAAGTGCAGGGCCTCCCCCTCCCCGCCTGGCTTGCCGCCTACCTGGGAGGGGGGCCGCGCGCCGTCGAAGCGCTCCCCAACTACCGCGACCTCCAGTGCTTCGTCATCGAGTGGACGGGCCCGGCCCTCCCCATGCTCCGCGCCCGGGCGGCCTCCTACACGGACGCGCGCGACCTCCCCACCGCCGTCTACCGCCGCGTCTACGCGCGCCTTACGCAGGCGCTCGTCGCCTCGCCCGACATCGTCTACGGCAGCGCCTTCCAGACGCTCACTCAGGCGCTCGTCGGCGCCCCCTGGCCACCGACCGCCCGCAGCGAAGGATGTTGGACGCGCATCGGCCGCGCCGCCGCCGCCGCCCGCTATCCGGAGGCAAGCGCCCTACGCGACAGCGACAGCGGCAACCCATTCGCCGACGCTTACAGAGTCTACCACCTCGTCGCCCTCGAAAAGGCGCCGTTCCAGAGCCAGTTCCTCCTCCTGTCCGCCTCAATCCACTTCGATAAACGAGACAGCCAGAGCCAAACCCAAGCCTACCAAGCGGCCACCAGCCGTGAGTTCTTTGAAGGCTTCTAACCATGACCGCGCCCCCCCACATCCGAGCAGCAGCCCTTGCCCTCCTCACACTCCTACCATCCTGCGCCACAGAGTACGCAGCCCTAAACCCCATAGACCGCCTCGCCCGCACACTCCCTCCGAGCGCAGTCTACGAGGTATTGTTCTTCCCACCGGCGAGCGCGCCCAACCGCCTCATCTACGACCGCGACATCCCAGAGCGTCTTGCCCCCCCGCAGAGCTCCGGCGCACCCAGCGCCCAGGGCCTCGCCATCCCCGTAACAGACGCACTCTTGACCTGCGCGTGGAGAACCCTCTTCCCAAGCGACCCCGCAGGACCACCGCCCTCCTACCAAATCCGCGACGCAGACGGAGGGCTCTACGACATCGACCAGATACAGAGAGTCAGTAACAAAGACAACATCATCGCCTTCACCGTCAAAAACCACCCACCCTTTACCCCCGACGCCCGCGCAGAAGACATCCCCCCACCGCGCCCAGAGGACGCCGCCCTCCATTACAGCGTCGTCATCGAAACCCGCCACATCCTCCTCCCGCGCGCACAGAGCACAACCATCGAGCTCGACATCCCCCTCCCCGTCGCGCCAGAAGCGCTCTGGAACGCCATCCGAGACGCCCGAGACGCCGCAGAGAAGGACGCCCTCGACGCCCTCTTCGCCGCAGCCCCCCCCATCGCAGCCGCAGCCCCGCCCGCCGCCGCCCTCAGCCCACAACTCCAATACCTCGACGGGAAAGACAACGCCTGGAAATACGCGGCACTTGCCTACCGCAAACACACGCTTCCCCAGGGCGGAGCCCTCATCAGCGCCCGCGTCGGAAGCAACACCATCGTCAAAATCATCGCACCGTCAGACGCGCCGCCCGCACACGAAGCCACAGCCCGCGCCACCATGGACGCCATACTCCAAACCCACCCCACAGAACTCACCCTGAGCGACGGCTCGGCCGCCCGCATCCACTCATTCGGCCCACCCGAGCGCGCCGCCCTCTACACCGACGCCCAGGGCCGAACATGGCAGCACACCCACTGGACGCTCCCCCACGACCGCAAAGACGCCCAGCTCTACCAGCTCCCCCTCCCCGACGGCACCCTCGCCATCGCCGCCCTCACCGAAACCCATCGGCAAAAAAGCCACGAAACCCACACCCAGCGCCTCCTCGACCACATCCGCATCACCCGCGCAGGAACCATCACCCAGTGGATCGACTACCTCCGAGCGCCACCCGCGCACAGCGCACCCGCCCCACACCCCACCATCACCTGGAACGAGCGCACCGCCACCCTCACCATCGACGCACCCCCCCTTACCATCACCCTCGATAAAACCACCGCACAGCTCAGCCCCCGCAGCCACATCGCCATCCAGAGCGCCGCACCCCGTGCCATAACGCACGTCATCATCACACCCGCGCCCCCCGCGCCCAGCCACATCACCATCGCGGAACACCGTGCACCCACACCCCGCAGCGACGGGCAGAACCAGTGGAACGCCCTCCTCGCCCACCAGCCCCCCTTCGACTCAAGCCCCCGCCAGACAACAGAAGACAACGCCATCGCCGCCACCGCCGTCCTCCCCAGTCCCCGCCCCGCAGACGCCACACGCTGGACAGCCCACCTCAAAGAACAGAACACCAGCATGGAAACCTTCAGCGCACACTTCGCCGCCTTGCAAGAGGCCGTCGCCATCAAAGATCAGAAGAATTAGGGACGCCCGGAGGGGCCTTGCAGTATAGAAAAAACCCCTATTAACCGTTATGCTCACGCCATGAATTTGAGCAAAACAATGTGCGAGGAGGCCCTCTCCTGCCTGATGGGGCTTTCGATCTTTTCAGGCGTTCAAAAGGGGCCCATGGTGGCCGCTTTTGAAAAACTCATTAGGCAGGTGGCGCAGAATGAAATCGAGCCGTACAGTCTGGCTAAAGCGTGGGCGGATTTTGCTTCGGCGTTTGTTCAGGGAAATCAGAAAGAAACATTTTACATGAAGTTGGTCGCCCTCATCCTTGCCGATGAAAATACGTTTACCCTGTGCGCCGAACGTGGGGAATTTAGGGAAAAATCGCTTATCGCGTCGCTTGTGCGGAGCGACCTCAGGCGGCTTTCAATTATCGGCGACTTTGACGTTCCCGCGCTTGCCCTGTCCATCGCCGGCATTCTCTGGGAGGCGGGCTGCCAAGATTGCGCGAAGCTGATAGAGGAGGGCGTTCAGTCTTTGGGCGAGCTGAAGACTCAGAACGAGGCGCTGGATAAGGGGGCTTTCCCGTATGTCCTATTGGAGGCGCACAATGTATGTGAGTTTGCCGCGTTTGTGCGGAAGAACGGCGCGGGGATGTTGTCGACCCATGTGTTTTTCTCGTGGGATTCCCAGAGGGGACTGACGCCGGCGCTGAATCCCGACGCAATCCGCCTTGAGAATCTGTCCGGCTATGAGGGGCAGCGTAAAACGCTTGTCGACAATGCGCTCCGCTTCCTTGAGGGCAGGGGGGGGGTGAACAATATGCTCCTCTACGGCGACAGGGGGACGGGGAAAAGCGCGACGGTAAAGGCGCTCTGCAACAGCTATGCGTCGCGCGGCCTGCGCCTTGTCGAGGTTCGCAAACGGGACCTGAACGAATTGCCGAAGATCCTGTCGACGCTTTCGATGCGGGGGCTTTACTTTATCCTTTTTATCGACGACCTTTCGTTTGAACGCCAGGATGAGTCTTTTAATGAGGTAAAGGCGCTTCTGGAGGGCGGCATCGAGACAAAGCCTGCCAATGTGGCGATATACGCGACCAGCAACCGCCGCCATCTTGTAAAGGAAGAGTCCCGGGACAGGCCTGACGGCGCCGCCGCCGCCGCGAGTATGCGTTCGGGCGATATGCGCGCGTTTGACACGATGCAGGAGCAGCTTTCGTTGGCCGACCGCTTCGGCGTTACGGTGATCTTCGCCTCCCCCTCGCAGGCGGAGTATCTCAAGATAGCCGAGTTCATCGCAAGGGAGCGCGGCATCGTGCAAGACGGCGCCGGCGAAGCCGACCTCACGGCCTTCCGCGACAACGCCGTCCGATGGGAACGCTGGTTCAACGGCCGCTCCCCACGCACGGCGCGCCAGTACGTCGATTGGCTCGCCGGCGGGGCGGACTTCCCCTGGGAATGAACGTCCTCGCCATCCTCGTGCTGGCCCTGTGCGCCTCCTGCGCTTCAGGCGCCCGCGTTGCGGAAGGCGCCTCCGAAGCGCGGGGCGAGACTGGGCCTGTGGAAAGCGGCATCGGCGCGGGCGCCGCGGAGAAAAGAGAAAACATAGAACGACTCATCGCGCACAACAGCGAGCGCATACGGAAACGCCTCCACCAAGACGGGGGGAAGTACACCGTCCTGGGGGAAATCGACGGCCTCACGCTGGAGTATGATGTGCAAAACGCCGTGCAGACGGAGGGCGGCGCCCTATCGGTTCCCTATGCCGCCTGGAGCGAGGCTGACGGCGCCTTACGCGGTTCTCTCTTGTGGACGCCGCCAGAGAGCGACAGCGGCGTCGTGCTTTCGTTCGACGACGATTATTTTGACGTGTGGGAAAGGTATTTCCCGCTCCTTGAATCGTACCAGGCGCGGGCAACGTTCTTCATGCAAGGCGGCGTAAACGATTTTTGCACAAGGGCGCAGGCGGCGGGACACGAGATAGCGTATCATACAAAGAACCACCTCGACCTTAGGCGCGTAAGCGAAGAAGTCTTTGTCGAAGAGACCCTCGAACAACGCGCCCAGTATACAAAAGCCGGCATAGAGCTCGGCGCCTTCGCCTTTCCCTTCGGGTTTAACGAAGAATGGATGCACAAAAAACTCTTCCCTTCGTATGCGCGGCTAAGGGGATTCGGCGTCTCCCTCCACCTCTACCATAAAAACAACAACGCGGACGCCCTCTTCGTCCGCTCCAAGTCGATTGACAACATCGTCTACAAAGACGACGACGCCTTTTACCGCGACATCGCCTTCATCCTGCGCGCCGTCAAGTTTTTATCCGACGACGCCATCGTGTTTTTGACAACGCACACCATCTCTTCCACCGCCGACTGGGGCATAAAGCCCGAACGCCTCGAGTTCATCCTTAAAAGCGCCGCAGAGCTCAAACTCCACTTCTGGAGATTCAAGGATCTCTCCGGCGGCGCCGATTAACGCGCGCTCCCCGCGCCCCCCGCGCGGCGCCCCCGGCGCCCCCCGCGCGGCGCCTAACTCGGCAGCGGCGTGATGATTTCGCCAAACGCGGGACGATAGACGACTTCGAGCCCCGTTTTATCGACAACAGGCGCCTGAAGCGTGTAAAGAGGCCGCTTGTACTTCCCAAAGCAGGTCGTTTTATAGTTTCCGCACGTATACGTTTCGAGCGTGCGCTCCCAAAAAGCCTGCGCGTCGGCAGAGCCGTCGAGCGGCCGTATCTCCCAATTCCCCGGATGCAATTCAAAAATGCGAACCATCGCGGCATAGGCGATCCCCTTGAGGCGCATCTCAGGCCGCACATAAATTTCCGCGACGCCGTAATTGGTTTTTGCCTTCTGCAATATCCAAAAATACTTGTTCAGCAACACAAAACCCGCAATGTCGCCGTCCGCGCGAATAAAATACGGCACGCGCTCCTCATCCGTCCAATAACCTTCAAGATAGTGCAACTCCTCCCCTTCGGCGCAATGCTTCATTGCCCTAAGCAGCGTCGCAAGGGTCGGCTTCTCGTCTTCAAGTATCTTCTCAACCGTGATTTCCATATATCCTCCTCCTCTCATGTTTCTTGTTCTGATTGATTTCCCCAGAATACTCTGATGTTTCTAAAATGGTCAAGCCAAAGTAGAAATGTCGCATTCGGTCATGCCGCTCGGCAGGATGGCCCCCCCCTCTTGACAAAAATAAAAAACCATGAGAGAATGGAAGCATGATAAGGAAAGACCTTATGACCCTAGCTCTTGACTCTCGCGCGCGCGAGGAAACGATGGCCGGAACGTACGAACGTACGAACGTACGAACGTACGAACGTACGAACGTACGAACGTACGAACGTACGAACGTACGAACGCGATTATACCGGCCTAGAACGTACTGTCAAGCCCCTGCGCGGGGCTTTCCGCCGGCGGGCGGCGATTCTCAAACTATATCTTTTCTCCGGCCCTTCGGGAGGTTCCCCCACGACCGTCCACGAAGGGCCTTTTTTTGTTTTTGCTTGTTTCTTTGGCCCTTCGGGGGCTTTCTTTATCATTCTCTTTTACGTTTTACTCCCGAAGGGCCTTTTTTTACCTGCGGCGGCGGCGCGCGGGCTTTGTGCGCCGAAACGCGCTCTAGAGGGCTTGAAACGCGCATCAGGCGGCTTGGCGCGCGGTTTTGGCGGGGCGGCGCGGGATGCGGGCGGCGCGGCGCCGGGCCCAGGGGCTATAGCCCCTGGGCTGCGGGCTATAGCCCCTGGGCTGCGGGCTATAGCCCCTGGGCCGCGGGCTATAGCCCCTGGGCCCTTCGCGGGGCGAAAACATGTTTATTGCCGGCCTCAACGCCGTTTCAATAAAGGGGAACGTCGGGCGTTTGGCCCGCGCGTTCCGACAAAAAATCTTTCCTTAAAGGAGTATCGTTATGAGTAGTGATTGGCTGCCAAGAGACCGCAACGGTAAATTGGCCACGGCAAAAGTATGGTTCGCCGTACTTTCGGAAGAGAGCCCGGATCCTGACCCGGACGGCAACGCGCAAACGAACGCTGTCGCCTGGGGGGTGCCGGTGGATATGGTGGGGGATTTGGGGACGCTGATTGGCAGATGCGACGTTCGGATGACGATGCTGGAGGATCCGGCGACGGCGACGGCGGTTGTTGACGAGGAGTGTCGG
>JAITNO010000142.1 GCA_031290405.1 Spirochaetaceae bacterium | reverse complement strand
GAGGGTATTTTTCAAAGTATGGGGATGAATCTGAATACCGCATTTACCATTTTTACCAAAACGGTTGTCCGCGAGGGAAAACTGCCCTTTGAAGTCGCCGCTAGCCCGTTCTGGAGCGTGGAAAATCAAGAAAGGCTGGAAAAAGCAATGGCCGACATGGAAATGGGCCGGAATTGCGCTGTTCATGAACTCATCGAGGTCGAGCATGACGAAGATTTGGCATGACGACGCATGGAGCGACTACGTCTATTGGTAAAGTGGCGGAGGCGTGTGAGAATCGAACTCACCAAGGACGTTTCCGGCCTTTGACGGATTTGAAGTCCGCAGCCGCCACCAGGCGACATTCACCTCCATGGCAATCACCGTAACAGGCCCCCGTTTTGTTGTCAAGACCTGCGACGCCGCGACGCCGCCCCACCGCTTGCAGCGGGGTATTTTAGTATTCTACACTCGTCGAATGGACTATATATTCATTTTAGAAACCGGCAGCTCCCGCTATCGCTATAACAGAAAGCTCAAAGCCCGGACGCTCTTTATCAACGACAGGCGCTTGGGACTTTACCCTTTTCACAACGAAGGCGAAACACCCGAACAGGAAGCCGAAGACGCCCTCTGGGACGCCCAGATGAATGCCGAGCCCTACAAGGGCGACGAGTGGGCCAGGCAAGGCGACCTTCTAGCCGAATACTTGCGGCAAGAACCCATCAAAACGCTTGTGGTAATGGACTATTGCACCGGCCTCGGCTGGCTCTTCAGGCATCTGCTCAAAAATGCAACCAACGTGAGGCAGGACGACTGCCAGGAAATACACGACAAGATGGAAACCCCCATCCCCTGCCTCAATGATCGCTGGCTCATTCTTTCTTTCTTCCATAATGATGAGGACACGTGCTCAATGATAGCTTGCTGCTCGCCCGAGAAATTGATCGCATCAAAGATTCAATATCTTACCGAAATGCTGGAGTTCCCCTTTATCAGGACGGTTGAAATCCCCTACGACTTCGATCTTACCGAGGAATGCCTGCGCGACCTGTTTGAACAATACGTCCTGGGAAAAAGCGGCGCCTAGAAAGATTGCAATCCGCACGTCAAGGAATGAGATCCGCACTCGCGCAACGGTACGGAGCGCAGGGACGCCCCCCTTCCTCTGCGCGGCTGCCGGCTTAACAGCGCCGTTCAAATGCGCTAGACTGTGGGCATGGCTAAGAACAGTGCCCATTGGGCGGACGAAACTGCGGAAAAAATTATCCGCGAGAAGGGCGAGAAGGCTCTTTACACCTGCGCGTCGGGGATTACGCCGTCGGGGACGGTGCATATCGGGAACTTTCGGGAGATTATTTCGGTCGACCTCGTGGTGCGCGCGTTGCGCGACGCGGGCAAGGGGGTGCGCTTTATCTATTCGTGGGACGATTACGATGTGTTCCGCAAGGTGCCGCTCAATATGCCCAAGCGCGAGGAGCTTGAGAAAACCTTGCGCTTCCCCATCACGATGGTGCCGGACCCCTGGGGGCGCGATTCGAGCTATGCGCGGCACCACGAGGTCGACGTTGAGACGATGCTCCCCGTCGTGGGGATTGCCCCTGAGTTCCTCCACCAGACTGAGCGCTACCGCGCGGGCCTCTATGCCGGCGGGATGAGGCGGGCGTTGGAAAAGCGCGACGAGCTTAGGCGGATTCTGGATAAATTCCGCGACGAGGAGCACAAGATTCAGGGTGAGTGGTGGCCGGTCAGCGTGTTCTGCGGCGCGTGCAAGCGCGACGACACGGAGATTGACGGCTGGGACGGAGAGTGGGGCGTGAGCTATCGCTGCAATCTCTGCGGCCACGCTGAGACGGCGGACCTGCGGGGCGCGAAGGGCGGGGGGGTGAAACTCCTCTGGCGTGTGGACTGGCCGATGCGCTGGGCGCACGAGGGGGTTGATTTCGAGCCTGCGGGGAAGGACCACCACAGTCAGGGGGGGTCGTTCGACACGGCGCGCCTGGTGTGCAAGGAGGTGTACGGTTACGACGCGCCGGTTACGTTCCGCTATGATTTTATCGGCATTAAGGGGAAGGGCGGCAAAATGTCGTCCTCGAAGGGCGAGGTTGTGGACTTGAAGGAGCTGCTCCGCGTCTATACGCCGGAGCTTGTCCGCTACCTCTTTGCGGGGACGCGCCCGAACACGGAGTTTACGATTTCGTTCGACCTCGACGTTATCAAGATTTACGAGGATTACGACCGGACGGAGCGCATCGCGTTCAAGGCCGAGGCGGCGAAGAGCGAAGAAATCTTCCTTAAAGAGCGGCGGATTTACGAGTTGTCGCAAACGGGCGCCGTCCCAGAGGCACTTCCCTATCAGGCGCCGTTCCGCCATCTCTGCAGCCTCCTCCAGATTGCCGACGGCGACATTGAAAAGACGATTGCCGCCTTGCCTGACGTGCAGGACGAGCAGCGTGAGCGGCTTGTGCAACGTTGCCGGTGCGCGGTGAACTGGCTGGAGGAGGACGCGCCCGAAGAGTTTCGCTTCAAGCTCCGCGGCGCGGGGGAGAAGGCGCCGTTGACCGAGGCGGAGTGTGGGGCGGTGAAGGCGCTCCGCGACGGCGTTGTCGCGCACATCGAGGAGTATGCCGACGACAAGGCGTGCGCCGCGGCCATCTACGAGGCGGCGGAGCGGAGCGGGGTCGACGGCAAGATGCTGTTCCGCGCGGCCTACCAGGCGCTCATCGGCAAAGACCAGGGGCCGCGCCTCGCCAACTTCCTGCGGGTGGTGGAGAAGGGCCGGCTTTTGTCGATTCTTTCGGAGTATTAGAAAAGGAGGAGGATGTATTATGGATGAAGAGAGAAAACGCCAAGTAAACGAGAATGTCGGCAAAGTGTTCCTTGATATGGCTAAACTTACCTTTGCCAGTTTTATTTTGGGCGGCATCCTAAGAGGATCGGTGCCGCAATACGTGATTATAGTAACGGGCGGCGCCCTGACAATAGGCCTGTTAACTCTGGGTCTGTGGTTTATCTCAAAAACATAGGAGTCGTGTATGTTTGTTATTGTGTATATGCTTTCGGTTTGCATCCCCTTATTTATTTTTGCTTTTATACTTATCTACGTGGAACACCGCGATGAGAAGAAAAAGAAAGCCGCGTCAAACGAACCCTGATGCGGCTCTTTAAGCACCTGTACCGTTCACGGTTGGCCCTCGTCGTTCAGAGCATCGTGACGGGCTTCCTCGTGGGGCTCGTCATCTCGTCCCTGCGGATGGCGCTCGGCCAGACGCACATCCTGCGGCAGGCGCTCTACGCCTACCTGAAAGAAGCGCCGCCGAAGATGACCCTCTCCTGGATCGTCGTGCTGATAGCCGGCGGCGCCCTCATCGGGCTTTGCGCGAAGTTCCGCCCGCTGATTCGCGGCGGCGGCGTCCCCGAAGTCAAGGCGCATCTGCAAAAGAGGCTAAAGCTCCGCTGGAGGACGGAGCTGCCCCTCAAATGGCTCTGCCCCGTCATGGCAATTTCAGCGGGGCTTTCGCTCGGCTGGGAAGGCCCGAGCATTCAGCTGGGGGCCTACGTCGCCCTGGCCGTCCTGTCCCTCTTCAAGCGTGGGGAGGCCTCGCAACACGTCCTTGTGTGCGCGGGCTCCGCCGCCGGGCTTTCCGCCGCGT
This sequence comes from Spirochaetaceae bacterium, assembly GCA_031290405.1. Taxonomy (GTDB): domain Bacteria; phylum Spirochaetota; class Spirochaetia; order Treponematales; family Breznakiellaceae; genus JAITXS01. Next base: position 9,237 of record JAITNO010000142.1, on the reverse strand, counting down.
TCAGCGCCCCCCTCTCCGGCGTCCTCTTCGTCATCGAAGAGCTCACCCCCTCGCTTCAGCCCCTCTTCCTCGCCTGCATGATGGGCGCCTCCATCGCCGCGGACGCCGCCGCCGGGCTTTTCTTCGGCTTGAAGCCGGCGTTCGACTTCCGCGCCGTCGGCGTCCTCCCCTACGCGGCCCTCCCCTGGCTCGTCCTGCTCGGCGTGGTGTGCGCGTTCCTGGGCGATGTCTTCAAACGCCTCATCTACGCCGGCCAGGACTTTTACAAAAAGCTCCCCGTCCCGGAGCTCTTCCACCCCATCATCCCCCTCCTCGTCTCCGTCCCCATCGGCTTCTTCCTCTTCGACGCCACCGGCGGCGGGCACGAGCTTATCAAAATGCTCGGCACGGAAGACTGGACGCCCCGCCTCCTGCTCATCTTCCTGGCCGTCAAACTGAGCTTCGGCGCGCTGTCGGCGGGCAGCGGCACCGGCGGCGGCATCTTCATCCCCTTCCTCTCCAGCGGGGCGCTCACCGGTACGCTTTTCGGCCTCGTCCTTATCCACTTCGGCCTTATCGACGCCGACTTCCACCTTAACTTTATCGTGCTCGGCATGGCCGGCTTCTTCGCCTCGGTCGTCAAGGCCCCCGTTACCGCCATCGTCATCGTCCTCGAGATGACGGCTAACATGAACCACCTGATGAGCCTCGTCGCCGTCGCCTTCTCCGCCTTCGTCGTCTCCGAGCTTATCGCCTCGCCCCCCATCTACGCCGTCCTCTTCAACAGGCTGCTGCGGAGGGAAGCCCCCCATGCGACATGATGGGCGTTCGTTCTAAAAATCTTTGAAATAATTCGTAAAAAAATCGTTCAGGCGCTTGACATTTTTGTTAGCCGATTATAACATCAAACCGTTGTTAGAATTTGCTAACACAACGTTCTTATGTGGAGGAAGCGGGATACTGCCATGGGCCCCGCACATGCAATGAAGAAAAAGTTAACTCAATCCATCATCATCTTGACGCTGATCCTTTCAGGCGCGCTTTCCCTCAGCGCGGAGGACGCTCCCCCGTCAGGGGCCGCCGTTTCCGCCTGGCAGCAGGAGGAAGAGGCCATGCGCCGCCTCCTCAACGAGGCCTACTACCGTTTCGTCTCAGGCGACAAGCAGAGCGCCCAGGGCCTTGTCGACAAGGCCTATGCCGAGCGCTACCAGGGAGACTTCCGGCGGAACGTCGCCGCGCGCATTTCCGAGGCGCGGGCCGCGAACATCGACGAGTGGTTCCTGTACGTCAAAGACGCGCTGGGGGGGGACAAGACGCAGAAAGAGGCCCAGCAGGATGTAGGTCAGCTCACCTACCTCCTACGGGTGACGGCCAACCGGCTGGACGGCAAGGAAGAGCCCGTCGCCCAGAAGCGCAACTGGACAAAGACGGCGGACGAGATGGCCGCCGTGCTGGAGCGGGCCTACCAGGTCTACCGCGCCGGGGACGCAAAGGGGGCCAAGGATCAGGTCGACGTCGCCTACTTTCAGTATTATGAGAAGGTCGGGTTTGAAAAGATCGTCATGGCGCGGCTCTCCGGAGAGCGGGCCAGCGTCGTGGAGTACCAGTTTGCCGCCGCGAAAAAGGCCATAACGCGGGGCGACGCGGAGGAGGCCGTCAAGGCAAGCCTCGACCTGCTGGCCTCGTACCTCAAGGAAGACGCCGAGGCGTTGGACGGCGAGCCGGAAAGCGCCTGGGGGGTGTTTTTGGCCTCCCTCCTCATCATCCTGCGCGAAGGCTTTGAAGCCATCCTCATCGTGGGGGCCATCGTCGCCTACCTCATAAAAAGCGGGAACAAGAAAAAGACGACGCCCGTCTACTGGGGCTCCCTCATCGCCCTCGTTTTAAGCGTCGTCATGGCCGCGCTGCTCAGCGCCCTCACCAGTACGGCCAGCGGACAGAACCAGGAGATCATCGAAGGGGCCACCATGCTCCTCGCCGTCGTCGTCCTCTTCTATGTGAGCAACTGGATGGTCTCCAAGTCCGAGGCCGAAGCCTGGTCCACCTACATAGAAGGAAAGGTGCAAGGCTCCATCGAGCGGGGGAGTATGTTTTCCCTCGCCTTCGCCGCCTTCCTCGCCGTCTTCCGCGAGGGGGCGGAAGTCATCCTCTTCTATCAGGCCCTGCTCGCCGGCAATCAGGAACACCTCAACATGATTTGGCTCGGCCTGGCCGTCGGAGCCGTCGCGCTCGTCGTCGTTTACGTCCTTATCCGCGTCCTCAGCCTCCGCCTGCCCCTCAAGCCATTCTTCCTGGGCACCAGCGTCCTCCTCTTCCTCATGTCCATCGCCTTCACCGGTTCCGGCGTCAAGGAGCTGCAAGAGGGAAACGTCATCGGCGTTACGATGCTGCCCTGGAACTTCACCGTGGATCTTTTAGGCGTCTACCCGACGCTGGAAACCCTCCTCCCCCAGGCGTTGCTCTTGGCCGCGACAGCCTGGACCTTCGTCCATCAGATACGGAAAAACCGGCGGCTCACGCGGAACCGCGCCTTAACCAGTTCACCCACTCAGGACCCTAGGTCGTGAGATATTTTTATTTTTTATAAGGAGAAGCATATGACTATCAAAACACTGATGACATTGCTTTGGATTGCCCTCATCGCGGGCATTTCGTTCGTAGGATGCAGTCGGGAGGACAAAAAACCCGACAGCGTGGTCATTGTCGCCGAGGAGGCGGGATTCGAAGAGTTCCCCATCGGAGACGACATTGAATTGGGCCCCCTCAACGTGGCGGGGGTGTATTTTCAGCCGGTGGATATGCTGCCTACGGGGAATTACCTCCCCAAGGCGCAGTCCGATATGCACATGGAGGCGGACATAAGCGCCCTGGAGGACAACGGCCTGGGCTTCGGCGCGGGGGATTTCGTCCCCTACCTCACCGTGCGCTATGAAATCGCCAAGACAGGCGGCGACTGGAAGATCGAAGGCAGCTTCATGCCGATGAACGCCAGCGACGGCCCCCACTACGGGGCCAACCTGAAGCTCGACGGCGCGGGAACCTACAAGGTTCGCTTCCTTATCCAGAACCCCGAAGCCCAGGGGTATCTGCTCCACATCGACCAGGAGACCGGCGTCCCCGGACGATTCTGGGGAGCCCCCCTGATTGCCGAGTGGGACTATGATTTCATCCCGAGACAGTGGTAGGCTGATCCTTTTGGGGGGCGGCGCGCCCCCCAAGCCGGCTGGGAAGGTTTCCCCGCCGGCGTTCAAGGTTTCCTGGCCGGCTGGGAAGGTTTCCTAGCCGGCTACGAAGGTTTCAACGCCGGCGTTCAAGGTGTTAACGTCGCCGTTAAAGACGTCAACGGCGACGTTAAAGGTTTCAACGGCGACGTTAAAGACGTCAACGGCGACGTTAAAGACGTCAACGGCGACGTTAAAGACGTCAACGGCGACGTTAAAGACGTCAACGGCGACGTTAAAGGTTTCAACGGCGACGTTAAAGATGTTAACGGCGACGTTAAAGGTTTCAACGGCGACGTTAAAGGTGTTAACGGCGACGTTAAAGGTTTCAACGGCGCCGTTAAAGACGTCCACGGCGACGTTAACGACGTCAACGGCGACGATAAAGACGTCAACGGCGACGTTAAAGGAAACAACGGCGACGTTAAAGATGTTAACGGCGACGTTAAAGGTTTCAACGGCGACGTTAAAGACGTCAACGGCGACGTTAAAGGTTTCAACGGCGACGTTAAAGGTGTTAACGGCGACGTTAAAGGTGTTAACGGCGACGTTAAAGGTGTTAACGGCGACCAAGAAACCTTCCAGGACGCCCAAGAAACCTTCTTGGACGCCCAAGAAACTTTCCAGGACAGCCCGGAAACCCATAAAGGAGAACAAACAATGCTGCACTACGTGATACTCGTTATACAAAACAGCCTTCCCACAGCCCTGCTCGTCGCGCTGCTCTTCGCCGCCGCCGGCGCGCGGAATATGAAGCGCCTTGCCGCCGGCGCCGCCGCCGGAACGCTCGCCGCCCTGGTCCTGTCCGTCCTGCGGCGCAGCACGCGGCTCGTCAACCGCGAACAGGTAAGCCTCGCCGTCCTCCTCGCCGCCATCGCCGTCAGCCTCCTCTGCATCCTCACCCTCCGAAGCGGCTCTGGAGGCCGCAAGACGGGCCGGCTGAGGGACGCGCTGGAAAGCTGGAGCGGCCCCGCCCTCTGCGCCCTCCTCCTCTTCTACGCCCTGCCGACCATCCTCCTCTATCCGACCGAATTCCTCCTGCCGGAACAGAGCCCCTTGAGCACGGACTTCCTCTTTAAGTCCTTCGGCTTTGTCGCAGGCGCCGCCGTGGCCGCCCTCTCCGCCTCGGCCCTCTATCACACGGGGAAGGCCGCAGGCGGGCGCGCCGCCGGCATCCTCCTGCGGGCGGCGCTGGCCGTCAACATGGCAGGCCAGGCGTCCGTCATCCTTCAGTTTATGCTCGCCCGAAGGATCTTCCGCGCCCCCCGCTGGGTCTTCGCCCTCGTCGTAAAGTCCGTCAATTACAACGCCGTGTTCCTCTATTGCCTGGCGGCCCTCACCGTGATCCTCCCGGCCATCATCTTCATGCGGAGCTTTCGCCCCGCCGCCGCCTACCGCAATCCCGCCGAGCTGCGAAAGATCCGCGCCGGCAAGCGCGGACAGAGACGCTGGTGCGCCGTCCTCGCCGCAGGCTATGTCTTTTCCCTCGCCACCGTTACCGCCGTAAAAGCCTACGCTGAACGCGGCGTCGTCCTCGCCCCCGCCGAAGCGATGACCATCGTGGGGCAGGAGATCGTCATCCCGCTGGAAAAAGTCTCCGACGGCCATCTGCACCGCTACAATTACACCGCCGAAGAGTCCATCGAGATGCGCTTCATCATCATCAAAAAGAATGAGACGGCCTACGGCGTCGGCCTTGACGCCTGCGACATCTGCGGCCCCACCGGTTACTACGAGCGCAAGGACGGGGTGATCTGCCGCCTCTGCGATGTGGTGATGAACAAGTCCACCATCGGGCTGAAGGGCGGCTGCAACCCCGTCCCCCTGGCCTACGCCCTCCGCAAGGGCTCCCTGGTGATAGACACGGCGAATCTGGAAAAAGAACGCGCCCGCTTTCGCTAAGGCGCGGACGTGATTATCAGCGCAAGCCGAAGGACGGACATTCCCGCGCTCTACTCAGACTGGATGCTGAGGCGCTTGCAGGAACGTTTCGTCCTCGTAAGAAACCCGATGAACAGCCGCCAAATCAGCAGGGTGAGCCTTGAGCCTGAGCTTGTCGACGGCATCGTCTTTTGGACCAAAAACCCCGAGCCGATGCTTGACAAGCTTCACCGCATGAAGGACTACGCCTATTGCTTCCAGTTCACGCTCAACCCCTACGGACGGGATATTGAGCCAAAGCTCCCCCGCAAGAACGCCCTTGTCGACGCATTCAAAAGACTCTCCGACGCGACCTGCCCGCGGAACGTCGTTTGGAGATACGATCCGGTCTTGCTCAGCGCCCGGTACACGGTGGAGTATCACATCGACCGCTTTCATGAACTTGCAGGCGCCCTGAAGGGCCATACCCTGAAGGCAACGTTCAGTTTTATTGATGTTTATAAAAAGCTTGCGGAACGCCTGCGCGCGGCGGGCGTCCGTGAACCCGGCGTCGCGGAGAAGCACGTCGTCGCCGGGCATTTTTCAAAGGCGGCGCAGGAGAACGGCCTTGTCCTCGACGCCTGCGCGGAAGGCATTGACCTCTCGATATACGGCATTGCGCCCGCCCGGTGCGTCGACGACGGGTTGATCGCACGCATAACGGGCCGCGATCTTGTCGTAAAGAAGGATAAGAACCAGCGGCGCGAGTGCGGCTGCGTCCAAAGCGTCGATATTGGCGCATACGACTCCTGCGCCCACGGGTGCGCATACTGTTACGCAAACCATGACGACGGCCTGGTTCAAAAGCGCATCGCAACGCACGAGCCTTTGTCCCCCTTGCTGCTCGGCGACAAGAATGCCGGCGATACGGTAACCGAGAGACGCGTCGCGGGCGGCCTTCATTGCGCGGAATGACCCATGCGCACGTTGATCGTCCACCCGTGGGCGCCCATATGCGACGCCCGTTCCCGCGTCCTGATCCTGGGGAGCTTCCCCTCGCCCGCGTCGCGCGAGCGGGGCTTCTACTACGGGCATCCGCAGAACGTTTTTTGGCAAACGCTCGCCCGTGTGCTTGAGGCGCCGCCCCCCGCCGCCCAGAGCGCGTCCAAAACGGCCTTCTTGCTTGAGCACCGCATCGCGCTATGGGACGCGCTCCATTCCTGCACCATCAGCGGCGCCTCCGACGCGAGCATTGCGAACGCCGTCCCCAACCGATTCCGGGCCCTCCTCGCCCATACACAAATCTCCGCCGTCTTTACCACCGGCAAAAAGGCGACTGCGTTGTTCAACGCCCTCTGCGCCGAAGAATCAGGCGCCCGGGCCGTCTACCTGCCCTCCACAAGTCCCGCAAACCGCGCCCAACACGCCACGCCGGCGTTCCTGGAAGCCTGGAACCAGGTGCGGGACGCTCTGGGCGACGGCCGCCGCCTCGGGTGACAGACGCCGGCGCCGGTGACAGACGCCGCCGCCCGCCGCTCGGGGGGCCTAGTCTTCCCGCAGCGCCGCTTGTTGCCTTTCTACATACACCTGTTGAATCGCGCCCAATGCGGTTACCCGTGTTTTCGCCAGTTCCCGGTCGAGTTTGGGCAGGCCGAGGCGGGACAGGCCGTTCTTGAGGCGCGTCTTGTGGGCAATCGCGGCCACGTGAAAGGCGTCGCGGGGCAGGCCGTTGTAGCGCCACTGGCCGTGATGGGGGAAGGTCTGTTCGGCGATGTGATACGCCGCGCCTTCCTCCACGGCTTTCAACGCAAGAAAGGCGTCGTCGAAGCTCTGGAGGGCCGCCTCGGCGCTGGCCATGCCCTCCGGCTCATCGCCTTCGCTTTCGGCCAGTTCCTGCGTTACAAAGAGGTACTCCGCCAGCAGAATGAGTTCCACATCGCCGGACGCTACGGCCTCCTGAAAGGTCCGCTTGGCAAGGGCATGGCCCGCCTGAAAGTCAAGAAGGCCGGCCTCAGCTTTTCCATTAATTTCAAGGCCCCTCCGGCCGCGGGCTATCTTTGCGGCAGCATTGGCAATGTCAATGCTCAAGCCATTCTTTTCCATAGGCTTCCTCCACCGCGCTCATATTCCAGCCCATGCCGAGCAGGAAGTCAAGGCCTTTTTTTTCCTTAAAGACCTTGGCCATCCACGGGGCCATGGGAATCGTCTTTGCCAGCGCACGGGATTCTTCTACTTTGCCCGCCTCCCGCAACGCCCAGGACTTGCGGCTAATCTCAAATTCTTCGTCTATTGTCATGGTACAACCTCCACTATACCCCCATTCTACGCCATCCCCCGCCCGCTGTCAACAAAAGAGGCGCGCACATTTTGGCGACGGACGTTCCCCCGCCGGGGGACTCAGGCCCCCAGCCCTCCACTGGCCTAGCATTCTTCACCGAGGAGAACAAGTCATTCACCGAGGAGACAAGCCCTGAACAATGTTTTACGGCGAACTATCGGCATAGCTCAGGAAGGCAAACCTTCCATAAGCTCATTCCTCAGTTAAGGAGTAGCGGATGCTGACGGTAAAGCTTTTGGGATTGGGGAGGTTGACGGCGGAAAGGGGGAAGATGTTTTTGACGAGGGCGAGGGCGGCGCGGTCTAGAATCGCGCTGTCGGACGTGGAGGCGACGCGGAGGGCCCCGCAGGCGCCGTCGGGCTCGACTTCAAAGTAGACGCCGACGGCTCCTTCGATGTTGCGCTGTTTTGCGATCGCCGGATAGACGAGGTGGGAGGCGATGCGGCTTTTGATGCGCTCGAGCAGGGAATCGAAATAGGCTTGCGAGGGGCCGTCGAAGGCGTCGCCCCAGGCGCCGTCGGTCGCGCCGTCGGTCGCGCCGGTCTCTTCGGCGGCTTCGGCCTCGCCGGCTTCGGCGGCGGCTTGCTCCGGCGCCCGCATCGCAAGCGGGGCGGCTTTCGGCTGGGCCGGCTTGACCTGCGCGTTGTGCGCCGCCTTCTGTTCTTTCGCCGCCTTGCGCGCCGCGACGAGGTGCGTAAGAATGGAGCCCTTTTTGGCCTCCGACGCCCCCGCCGTCGTCCGCCCTCCGGAGGCAAAGGCGAACACGGCGCCGTGGAGCGCCAGCGAGACGCAGAGCATCATCAAAAAGATGTTTGCTTTCCTTATCATCCTTTACTCCTCCTCCGGCTCGTACGCCAGGTTCAACGTCTTGATGCCGGCGTTGCGGGCAAGGTCCAAGAGCTCGAAGAACTTCCCGTAACTCAGGCCGCCGTCCCCCCGCAGGATGACGATGGCGTCGGGCTTCTCTGCGGCAAGGGCGCGCAGCGATTGCGCCGCCTCCTCGCGGCTCGCCGGCGCGTCGTTCAAAAAGAGCCGGTCTTCCCTGTCAATCGAAACGATGAGGTCGGCCTCCACGCTCTCCTCCTGCTGATTGGATTGCGGCAGCTCGAGTTCGAGGGTGGGCTGAAGCATGGCGGAGGTGAGGATGAAGAAGAGGAGGAGCTGGAACACGATGTCCAGGAGCGGCGTGATGTCGACCTGTGGATTTTTCCCGCCGCCGCCGCTTTTTTTAACGAAGCTCCTCATCGTGCGCCTCCTGCCGGATGGAGGCGACCTGCTTCCCGGTTATCACGTGCAATTGGGAGACGAGGAGGTCGAGGTTTTCGCTCCGTTCGGTTGCCAGGCGTGAAAAATACTGATGGAGGAGGAGGCTGGGCATGGCGACGAGCAGGCCGAAGGCGGTGGTGAGGAGGGCGACCCAGATGCCGCCTGAAAGGAGGGCCACGTCGGCGCGGCCGCCGAGTGCGGCGAGGCGCTGGAACACTTCTATCATGCCGAGCACGGTGCCGAAGAGTCCGACAAGGGGCGACAGTGAGGCTATCGACGCGAGCATCGACAGGCGCCGTTCGTTCAAGCGGACGATTTTGGCGCCGCAGGCGTAGAGTTTTTCCTCGAACACGGGCATGGCGTCGTCAAAGGCGGCGAAGTACGTCTGCGCCAGGGGGATGAAGTAGGCGCGCGAGCGGCGCGCTTCGAGCTCGGTTAATAAAACTGCGGCGCCTCCGCCCTGTTTCCAGCGCGAGGCTAGGTGTTCCAGGAGCGTGTGCGGATTGCCGCGGCAGGAGATGTAAAACACGGCGCGTTCGAGTATCACCGCGAAGGAGAGCACGGAAAAGGCGA
>JAITNO010000126.1 GCA_031290405.1 Spirochaetaceae bacterium | reverse complement strand
CGAAATACGCTTTGAGTTTGGGGGCCGCCGTCCCCCGCTTTGGGTTTTTTTGCAGTGGTTTTCGGCATTGAGGTCAAATGTGAAAAGTGAGTATGCGGGCGTCAAAACACCCTCCGCAGAGCCTGTGGAGGGTGTTTCGTCGAGAGGGGCTTGACAGTGTTTTCTAGGGCTGTATAATCGCGTTCGTACGTTCGTACGTTCGTACGTTCGTACGTTCGTACGTTCGTACGTTCGTACGTTCGTACGTTCGTACGTTCGTACGCGCGCGCGCGGCGGTGGGCTGGGTCGGGGCGCTCATAGCAGGCGCCTGGGCTTTTTCTACCATAGTGGGTTCATTGTCTCATAGATTTTTGGTTTTGTCAAGAGGGGCGAAGGCGATTGTGATTCACGAGCGAAGGCGATGCGCCTTCTTGACCAAGTTATTCAAAATTGATATGGTGGGACCAGTTAGGAGCGGTGTCCGAGCGGTTGAAGGATCTGGTCTTGAAAACCAGCGTGGCGGCAACGCCACCGTGGGTTCGAACCCCACCTGCTCCGAAATGCGCATTGTTAACGAGGTTGTAGCTCAGATGGATAGAGCATCAGATTGCGGATCTGAAGGTCGCACGTTCGAATCGTGTCAGCCTCAATTGTCAAAGGCCGCCCACGCACGGGGCCGCCCCTCCCCCGCCCCAGACCGCCGCTCCCATGCCCCAGACCGCCCCGCACACACGTCTGGGCTCGGAACGCCCGTTTGGGCGCCCACGATTCCCTTTTCAGGCCAGGCAGGAATCGAACCCGCGACCTGCGGTTTTGGAGACCGCCGCTCTACCAATTGAGCTACTGACCTAGGTGAGTCTTATCGGAACGCGCGGGGCGAAAACCTACCGCACGCCCAAGGTACCGCGCGCGGCCCCGCGGCGTTGCGTACGGCGCAACGCCGCAGAGTTTGGGGCGCCCCGGTGGCGGATGTTTCGCAGAAGCATCCGTCGCCGCGTTGCTCTGCCGCGCGGCAGTTCATTTTACCTTCGTTTCTTTATGCAGGGTGTGCTTTCTGTCGAACGGGCAGTATTTCTTCAGTTCAAGCTTTTCCTGCATATTGCGGCGGTTCTTCTGCGTTGTATAGTTCCGCCTTTTGCACTCAGTGCACTGTAAAGCGATGAGTTCCACCGCTCCTTTCTTCTTTGACGCCATGTTATCCTCCATTGCCCCCTTCTTGCGCAACACAATCCCGCGGGGCTCTTTGCCAAGCCCTCGAACGGAATCGAACCGTTGACCTTATCCTTACCACGGATATGCTCTGCCAACTGAGCTACAAGGGCGTTGAAATCATGCTATAGGAAACATGAATTTTTGTCAATGCGCACCACAGGGCGAGGCCGCAACCCACGAACGACGCGCGGCGTTCGCAGGCTGCGGCGCCCTAGTTGCGGGAGCGTCCGAAGATGCGCAACAGGGCGAGGAACATATTGATAAAGTCGAGGTAGAGCGTCAGCGCGCCGAAGATCGACGCCTTGGCATAGCTGTCCGTGCTGCCGTCGGCGAGTTGCAATCGCTTGAGTTTCTGCGTGTCGTATGCGGTAAGGCCGGTAAAGACGACCACAGTGAGGATGCTTATCGCGTAGGAAAAGCCCGGCGACCGTAAAAACATATTCACGACGCAGGAGATGATGATGCCCCAGAGGGCCATCCCGCAGATGTTCCCCATCTTCGAGAGGTCTCTCTTGGTAAGCGTCCCGTAGAGGCTCATCCCGCCGAACATACCCGCCGAAATGAAAAACGCCGTGCCGATCGACGGCAGCGAATACACCAGGAATATCGACGAAAGCGTAATCCCGTTCAGCGTCGCGAAGGCAAAGAACGCCGCCATCGCCGCAGGCTTGCTCATCTGCCTGATCCGCGCCGCCAAGAAAAAGACGAGGGCCAGCTCCGCCACGATAAGGACGATGTACCCAACCTTGCTGCCGAACACCAACCTGCCAATCGCCGTGCCCAGGGCAATCTGTACAGCCTGCTCCTGCGTGTAGGCCGGGTTCAGCGCCGCCGGCCCCACCGTCAATATCGCGGCCAGGCCCGTCACGACCAGCGCGCCGGTCATCCACAAATAAACGTTCGCCATAAACCGCTGGGCGGCGTCGGCGTCGGAATGCATCGTCCCGCGTTCGGTAACAATGGTCTTTCCCCTATAAGAATAATCGTTCATACATTTATCTCCTTCTGTCGTACTAAATACTGTACTAACAAACCACCAAGCCATGCCATAGTAACAAACCGCCTAGAACGGCAGCACCGAGTGGCCATGCTGTTCGTGCAGCAGCTCGGCCATCGCCAGGTACATCGCCGAGGCGCCGCAGGCAAGACCCACGATGCCGGCAATCACGCCGATGAGGTGGCTGTCGAGGAAATTGTGCAGGGCGAGCAGCGCGAAAAGCACGGTGAGCGAGAGGAAGACGAACTGCAACACCCTGCTGCCCTTGAGCGTTCCCAAGAACATGAAGAGCGTAAAAACCCCCCAGAGCACGAGATACCACCCCATGAAGGCCTTCGACGGGGCCTCGGCGAGCCCCTTTACCGGCAAAAGCCAAATCCCCACAAGGCTGATCCAAAAAAACCCGTAGGACACGAACGCCACCGTCCCAAACGTGTTGCCGCGCCTGGATTCCAGGATGCCCGCAATGACCTGCGCCAGGCCGCCGTAAAAGAGCCCCATCGAAAACACGATGGAACTGTTCGGGAAAAACCCCGCATTGTGCAGGTTCAGCAGCACCGTCGTCATTCCAAAGCCCATCAGCCCCAGCGGGCCCGCATTCGCCAATTTCTGTTCGCTTGACATAATCGCTCCTTAGCGAGGGACAAACCCTCACACACGCAAGAGTATCCGACAAACGCCCCACTCGTCAAGACCGCAAAAAAGATAGAGAAGCAAACCCATGAGGGGGGCACGCCCCCCTGAGCGCGCACTTCACGCCCTCGACCATTCTCCGTCAAATACGCGGACGCTGCTCCACGCGCGGGCCGCTTCCCTCTTTGCGCTTTGCGCTGGACGCTGGGGGGCGGACGAAGATGGCTGGCGCTTGGAGGGAGGACGCTCTGGCGCGCACGGGTGTCTGGCGCTACGGGGCGGGGAGCTGTTGTTGCGGGGCGGGGCTGGCGGGGGGCTGGCGGGGGGCGGCCCCCGAGTCCTCCGCCCCCTCCGCCGCGTCCTCCCCCGCCTTCGCATCCTCATCCCCCTCCTCCTCCTCTTCATCGCTCACATAAACCCCGTTCACGTCGCTGTTGAACACCCACGTCCTGCCTCGGATGTCGGAGTGGAAGCCCGTGCCGTGTACCTCCGTGCCGTTGGTGCGGGTGATGACGACCGGCGAGGTTTCGGCGCCTGACAAGACCTTCTGCTTGTCCTGCCAATCGAGGTCGGCGGCCCGCAGCGTAAAGTCCTCGGAGTCGACCTGGATCGTTACGCCCTCCTTCATCTGAATGTTGTTGGAAACCACGTCCACGCTCGCCGCGCCGCCGTCTCCTATCGCGTCGATGGCGCCGCTCCCCGTGTCGTACTGTTCAAATTTATAGTTCGTCAGCTCCATGATGTGCCGGCTTTCATAGCGGTTGCCCAGGTCGGCCTTCAATCGGGCGACCATCTCGCCGTCGCGCATCCTCACATAATCAAGGTCTTCCATCGTGATTTCAGGATAGGTGTACGCCTCCGCTTGCCCTTCGCCATAGACAAACGTGCAGGCGCAGAAAAGAACGGAAAGCGGGAGGAGAAGGAGGGATAAACAGAATCTCATACCCCCTTATCGGCATTTCACGGATGAAGGTGAAGGGACGGCGCCTTACTGCGCGCCGACGTTTTCTTTGACGAAGGCGGCCAGGGCCTTGCCGAGGATGTGAGTGCTCTTCGCGCTCAGGTGGACGCCGTCAACGCCGTCGGCGACGGGGACGACGCTCGCCGCGTCGAAGAAGAGGACGCCTTCCCGCTCGGCAACCGCCCGATACGCCGCCGCGTAGCGCTTGACGAGGGCAAAACTCCCCTCGTCGAAGATCGTGCTGAACAGCTCGGAGGCGCCTTTCCCCACCGGCGGCGGCGACACGAGGACGATGGCCGCCGGCGCCTTTTGCATCGAGCCCGACTTGGCCAGCTTGACGAGGGTTTCGACGGAACGCTCAACGTCGCCAATGGTCTGATGCAGGAAGTTGCGCGCGTCGTTGACCCCCAGCATGATGACGACGACGCGCAGCGGCTCGTGGCTCCAGATCGCAGGGAGCAGCGTCCGTCGCCCGTTGAAGTTCTGGTCCTGCCGGTCGATGTCCGGGAAGTTCCAGAACGCGACGTCGACGCCCGCCGTCCGCCCGTTGAGGCCCTCTTCGACAAGACTCCACGCGCCGCCAAGCTCTTTCTGCATAACGCCGGCGATGCGGGCCTTATACGGATAACGCCCGCCGTCCCGGTCCTGGTTTTCGACGGGTATCCAGCCCCACACCAACGAATCGCCGTAGAGCAACACCCGCTGGGCCGCATCCCTCTCTGAACAGGAGGCGACGCCGAGCAGGGCGAGCGCGACAAGCGCCAGGACAAGGGTTCTTTTCGCCATCAAGACAGCCTCTGCCTACTTGGGCCTGGCGACGATCTTCGCCAGCGCGGGGTTTTTCGCCAAGTCCTTCTCCAGCCCGGCGGCGCGCGTCTTGTTCACATAGCCCTTCTTCGCAAACGAATACTCGAACTTCGTGTGCACGTCGTATCTGCCCTCCAGCAGGGCCACCGCGTCTTCCGTCATCACCAGCTCCTCGTCCGTCGGGATCACCATGATCGGAATCGGGGAAGTTTCCGCCGAAATATACGACTCGGCGTTGCGCGTGCGGGCAAGGTTGTTCCTCTGTGCGTCCAGCACAAAGCCCATCCGGTCCAGCCCCTGGCAGAACTTCGCCCTCAGGTCGTTGCCAAACTCCCCCACGCCCGCGGTAAAGATGAGCGCGTCCACCTCGCAGCCCAGCGCGGCATAGTACGCGCCGATATACTTGCGGAGCCGGTAAGCCTCCATCTCCTGGGCAAGCGCCGAACGCTTGTCGCCCTCCGCCGCGGCGTTCTCAATGTCGCGCCGGTCGGAGTACTTCCCCGTAATGCCCAAGAGACCGGACTTCTTGTTCAGCGCCGCATCCATCTCCGCCGCGCTCATCCCCGACTTCCGCATAATATAGAGGGAAAGCACCGGGTCGATGTCGCCGCTGCGCGTGCCCATAACCAGCCCCTCCAGCGGCGTAATCCCCATCGACGTGTCGAACGAGCAGCCGTCCTTCACCGCGCACACCGACGCGCCGTTGCCCACATGGCAGATGATAAGGTTCGTCTTGAGCGGGTCCTTGCCCAGCAACACCGCCGCGCGCTTGGCCACATAGAGGAACGACGTCCCGTGAAAGCCGTAGCGCCGCGCGCCGTACTTCTCGTACCATTCGTAGGGCGTCGCGTAGAGGAACGACGTCTCCGGCATCGTCTGGTGCCAGGCCGTATCCATCACCGCACACTGGGGCACGCCCGGCAGCACCTTCGCCGCGGCCTCAATCCCCATAATGTTCGCCGGAATGTGCAACGGCCCCAGATCCTTCATCTGCTCGAACACCGCAAGCGCCTCCGGGCTCACCACCACCGACTTCGTAAACTTGTCGCCGCCGTGCAGAACGCGGTGCCCCACCGTCTTGATGACGCTCATGTCCGAAATCACGCCGTGTTCCTTGTCCGTAAGAGCCTTAATAATCAGATTAACCGCGTCCGTATGCGTCGGGCAATCCTTTTTTTCCTTATACTCCGCCTT
>JAITNO010000074.1 GCA_031290405.1 Spirochaetaceae bacterium | reverse complement strand
GTTGAGGCGTCAAAACGCCCTCCGCAGAGCCTGTGGAGGGCCTTTCGTCGATGAGGGCTTGACAGTATGCGTTGGGGCTATATAATCGCGTTCGTACGTTCGTACGTTCGTACGTTCGTACGTTCGTACGTTCGTACGTTCGTACGTTCGTACGTCATCGGCAGCCCCTCGCGCGCGCGCGCGAAGAGTCAAGGTCTTACGGTTTCTGTTTATCATGCTTCCATTATCGCATGGCTTTTCGAGCGTGTCAAGCTTTTTTTTTACGGGGGGGGCAGGTCGAAGATTATGCTTTCCCTGCCGGGATGTAAAAACCACTGCAATGCGGCTGCGTCGACGACGCGGTTCTTGCCGGGTTTTTCGGCGGCGGCGCGCGCTTCGGGGCTTTCGGGATAGTCTTTGACGAGTTTTGCGGCGTATTCGTCTTTCCCGCTCAGTTTCCACAGGGTTAAAAAGATGGCCGGCGCGGCGCTCTTGAAGTCGTCGTCGGCGGCGAGTTCGACGAGGATGCGTTCGTTGCCGTTGCGGAATGCTTCCAGCAGGGCGGCAAGGTAACGCGCCTTGAACACAACGTCTTTTCTGTTGCGGACGGTCAGCAGCGCCACTTTGATGCCGGCGTCCGCCTTGTCCCACTCGCCTATGGACATAAGGCAGGCGGCGCCTTCCAGCAGGGCGTCGTCGTCGCGTTTGCCCTTTTCCGCATAGGCGGCCTCCATCCATGCGGCGGCGGCGCCTTCAGCGTCGCCGGAAAGCCGCAAAAGCCGCCCAAGTCGGACGCAGTTGTCGTGCCTTTCGGCCTCAGGCGCGTCCGCTTTGGCCAGCGCCGCCTTGAGCGTCTCAATCTCGCTTCGCAGCAATCCGCTCCCCGCGCTTTCCGCCGAAAAGAGGGCCGCCCCGCCTCCCGCAATCATGAGTAAAAAAAGTAAAAAAACACGCCCTTTCATCGCCGCCTCAGCTCCATTATCGGCAGAAAACCAAGAAACACCCATTAAAGAAGGAGGGGGGCGCCGCCCAAAGCTGGGGAAAGCAGCCCGCAGACGCAAATCATAGTGCACACGGCTTAGCGCCGTAGGCCACTAAATGCGCCCGTGGCGCCTCCATCACCATCAGAAAATTGCCTCCGCGCGATTCAACGCTGATGCGGTCTTCCAGCGCAACATTGCTTATGCCAAAAGAATCCCGCGTCCAGCGCACACCCTCCAGCCCCCACTTAAGGCCTTCGCTTCTTGCAGACCAGGGGCCGCCGCCCACCGGGAAAATCGAAACCACCGACCCCGCCGCAAGGCCGACGCGCACAGACCTTGCCCCCCTTAGCAGCATGATTCTTTCACGCGCCGTGTGCCATTCCGACACGCGCGCATCTTCGTCTTCGAACAACGCCTTGATGGCCAAGACGTGGGCGAGTCTGCCGCCGCCGCCGCCCGCCAGAATAATTTCGTCGCAGCCCCGCTCTTCCAAAAGGCCGATGGCAACCTCTGTGTCGGTCAAATCCTTGTCGGCCGGATAGCGAAAAATTGATTCGGGCGGATATTTTGACAGGCGGCTTTCGCCCCCCTCCGCCTCGCGAAGAGAGTCCATGTCGCCTGCGATAACGTCGGGCGTTATTCCCGCCTCTTCCGCAAGAATCAGCCCCGAATCGGCCGCCGCAATGCAGTCCGCGCGCCGGGCGATTTCCGCGCACCGTTCCCGCGAAGGCCCCTCCCCTCCAATAAACGCCGCCCCCGTCATCCCGTTTCCCAGCGCCTCAACTGTAGTCAAATATAAACGCGTTAATCGCGCACAATGATTTCGGCAGCACCTTCAAAAAACGCAAAGACACAACGCTCTTATTTGATTTCTTATTGACGCGAAGCGCCTCGCTCAGAACGGAAGCCTTTCGACCCGAAACCGTAAAATCAATTTTAATCTTGCCGCCAACCCTAACCGCATCGTCGCAACTGACCGAACAGCCCCCCGCCGAAATGCCCAGGACGGCGCCCTTAAACGTCTTGTTCGTCAAAACCAGCTTTTTAATGATTTTTTTGCCCTGCGTTGTTTTTACCTCGCCCACCAAACAACACTCACAGGGTATGTTTGATTCCTTGCGGATGTACTGGCGATGGCTATAGTTGCTGTCCGCCTTGTCGATCTCCTTAAAATAGGCAATGGTGTTCCTTATCGCAAAAAGCTTCGTCAATTGATTCAACGGCGCATCCGAATACGCGGACTCCTTCATAAGTTCCTTGTATCTTGCCTTGAATATTTCGTCAAGCTGTTTCTTGTTGTCAAGAATGACGCTCAAATCCGCCCTGCCCGACTGCAACACCTCTTTTAAGAAACGAAGCTCGTCTTTTGTTAAACGAAGCTCCGCCGTCTTCTTTAAGAAGACGTCTTCTTCTGGGCTGTTTCGTTTTATCTCTATTTCGCTTGAATTAAATAATTTGCTCCGTTGGACTTTCTTTGAAAGGTTAAGGAACGTCAATATTCCCGCAATGATTGCCACACCGCCAATAAACGAGCCAATATGCCACGGACTGGCCTCGTAGGGCCCGATGCTGAACATCGAAAGACTTTGCAGAGGAAACAAATACACACTATACAACTGACACCCCCCAAGAGACGCTTACATTTTATATTGTAATTGGTCTTTAACCGACATATAGAGCGCGTTAAGGCGCGGCGCCACCTCGTACTCCGCCAAATCGCCCGAAAGAACCGCGTCTTCCGCCTGATACGCGGCAAGAAGCTCTTTTAATATCGAGTTAAAGTCTTCAAAAAAACCTTTTTCCAAAGAAAGTTTGTCAAGTTCAATTCCAAAAGAACGCAGAAGGGGAATTAACCTAAGCAGTTTTGCCGAAAACGCGGAAAAAAGCCTGATGGTTTCCGCCGCGCGGAGGTCCTTGCCCGTCTGAACGTCAAGAGCAACATCGGAAAGGCGCGACGAGAGTTCCCGCATCTCGCCTTCGACGGCGAGGAACTCTCCGCAGGGATCTTCCAATTCACGCGTGCGCTCATCGATAACCAGGCGCACGCCATCTTTGTTTTTGCCGGCGAGCGCCTCTTCAATAAGCTGATACGCCGCGCCGTCTTTTTCCCTAAGACAGCTTGCAGCCGGACCGGCGCGCCACTGGGCCCCAATCGCCGGACGCTCAAGGGCGCTGGCGGCGTCCCACCTGCATAAAACATCATCGGCCCAGAAGAGGGCGTCCAGACACATCTCCGCCTGCAATGCCGTCCTAACGTTGACGGAGCGAACGCGGGCAAGCTCGACCGAAAAGGCCTCCTCCAGAGCCGAGGCGGGGGTGAAGGCGCCGTCAACGTCAATGCCGCTGACGACAAACCCGCTGCCCAAAAGCCAATCGCTCACACCTTTCACAAGCTCGCCGACGGTCTTCTCACCCTCAAGCGTAATATCCGCCGTTTTTCCATCAATAGTGATACTCATATCCATTACGAGTATCGGTGATTTGGCCGTCGAGTTTTAGTTAAACTCTTTGTCCAAAGCATTATCCATACTTGGGGGGCTCCCCCCTCTTTGCACGATGTGCTACACTCCCCCTACGAGGCTACTATATGAAATGGAACAAAAAAGATGCGCCGCCCGAATTGGTAAAGGAAATTGCGGCAAAATATGGATGCGACCTTTGTTCGGCGTCCGTGCTGATTAGACGGGGGCTTACCGCCGGCGAAGACTTGATTTACTACCTGGAGGGCGACAAGCGCTACCTCCGCAACCCCTTTGAGCTTGACGGAATGGACGACGCCGTTGAGCGCGTGCTCGCCGCCATCGAAGAAGGCGAGAAGATCCTTATCTTTGGCGACCGCGACACCGACGGCGTTACGAGCCTTACCATCGTAACGCACTTCTTGCGCGGCGTGTGCAAAAGCCCGGACGACGTTTTCTGGAAGTTGCCCGAATACGACGAGCCGTACGGCCTTTCGATGGAGGCCGTCGAATTCGCAAGCCGCAACTCCATCAGCCTGATTATAACGGTCGACTGCGGCATCTCGGACTTCGAAGAGGTCAAGCGGGCAAACGAGTTGAACATCGACGTCATCGTTACCGACCACCACAAGCCCCAGGAACGGCTGCCCGAAGCGCATACCGTCATCGACCCCAAGTTGACGAAAGACGGCGCGTTTCTCTATCCGTTTGCCGACCTTGCCGGCTGCGGCGTCGCGTATAAGCTGGTCTCCGCGCTGCGCTTCGCGCGGGGAAGCGCCTTCTACAACGAGCCGCTCTGCTTCTTTAACGTCTCGCCGGCGAACGACGACTCGTACCTTATCGAAATCATCAAGACACGCAACCTCGCCGTGACCAGCCGCTTGAGCGAAACCATCGTTCCCGGCGCGGTAAAGATTGGCGCGACGCGGCTGCCGCGTTTCCTCGAAGGTCAGCAGATTTGCGTCTACGACGGCGCCGCGCAAAAGAAAATGTGCGAAGGCATCTTTGGCCGCTCCATCGAGTTTGCCATGCTCGACATGGCCCCCCTCTTCGCCGAAGAGATTCCGCAGACGAAGGGGAAGAGCCTCCTGCGCCTTAAAGATGTTTCCCGCATTGCGCTCTATTCGTCCAAGCCTCCCAGCGAGGCGCAGGTGCTCTACAATCTGTTTGTCTCCTACGCGCGCAAGAAAGAAAAAATATTCGCCGGCGACGACGACGAGGATCTGCAGCTTGCCGCCATCGGCACGATTGCCGACCTGATGCCGCTTGTCGATGAAAACCGCATCATCGTGAAGGCCGGCTTGACCGCTCTGTTGAAGAAGCCGCGCTCGGGCATTTCTGATTTGATCTACAAGTTTAACCTGAACATTGCGCGCCTTTGTTCGACGGACGTCTCGTGGCAGCTGACGCCGGCGATAAACTCCGCCGGCAGGCTGGGCGAGGCGGGCACGCCGGTTAAGCTGCTGCTGGAGACCGACAAGCTTGAGCGGGACAAACTCGTCAATCGGATAAAGATGCTCAACGACCAGCGCAGGGACCTGGCCGACAACACGTGGGATCTGGTGAAGCCGCGCGCGGAAGAGAACAAGGATATGTTTTTCGGCAACCTTTCTTTCGCCGCCGGCGACGACATCAAGCGCGGCGTTACCGGAGGGATGGCCAACCGTTTAAGCAATGCGTACAAGTTGCCGTCGCTGATATTGTCCTACAACAACGACATTGTAACCGGCTCGATGCGTTCGGTGCGCGGCTACGATTTGCAGGGCATCCTCGAAATGGGGCGCGACCTCTTCATCGATTCCGGCGGGCACAACTACGCGGCCGGCTTTAGCCTTAAGAAAGAGAATGTGGATGAGTTCCTCTCCCGCCTCAAAGACTTTTCGCAAACGATAGAGCTGAACGCGGAGCCTGAGTTTATCGAGGTTGACGCTGAGCTTCCCCTGTCCTATCTGACGCCCGAAATATTCAAGGTCATCGACCGGCTTGAGCCCTTTGGCAAGGGCAATAGGGAGATAAGCTTCCTGGCGCGTTCCCTTAAAATCATCGACATAGACTTTATCGGCAGGAGGGAATCGAAGCACGTCAAGCTAAAGCTTGACGCGGGCAAGTATAAATGGCCGTCGCTCTTCTGGGGGGCCGCCGACAGGATAAGCGAAGGGTTCAAGGTCGGCGACGTGATTGACGCAATCTTCGTCGTGCGGCGCAACTTCTTTAACGGTCAAGAGACTCCCCAGCTCGTCATCATCGACCTTGAAAAAAAGAACTAGGGAAGGGGGAACGATGAAGAAGTTTGTCAGCGCCGTCTTTGCGTCTTGTGCGCTGATTGCGTTGGTCCATGCGAGGGGTGCGGGGGAGGCGCCTGCCGCGCCGGCCGACCGCTGGGCGGCAATCGGCGAGCCGCGCCTCTTGACGCTCCCTGCGGAGGCGACGGGGGGGGAGGCCTTCGCCGTCGTCTACGTGCTTCCAGGGGGGAAGGCAGGCGGCGGGGAGGGCCTAAAGGCCGCCCTCTACAACGAGGCGGGGAAGAAGCTGGCTCAGGCGGCGTTCTTTGCGTATCCGCTTGACGAGGAGGGGCATGGGGCGCTTGCCGCAGTTCTGGCGGCGCCTTCGACGGCGGCGCCTGGCGCCGCGCTCGTTAAAGTCGAAGAGGGGGCGGCGGTGCGCGCGCAGGCGCCCCGCGTCATCGCTCCGCGCAGCTTTGCCTCGGAAGTCATCCCGTTGGATGCGGGCAACACGAGCCTTCGCACGGTGAGCGACCCTAAGAAGACGGCGGAAGCCGAGCGGCTGTGGGCGATACTGTCCACGACGGGCTCCGCGGTGTATGCGACGGGCCCCTTTGTCCCGCCGCTTGCCGCCGACACGCGCCGCTCGAGCTTCTTTGGCGACAGGAGGATCTTCCAATACGCCACTGGCAAAAGCGATCCGGCGGTGCACGCGGGCATCGACTATGCCGTGCCCAAGGGCACGGCAGTGCGCGCCTGCGCCCGCGGCAGGGTGGCGCTTGCAGGCGAGCGCATGGTAACGGGCAACTCCATCATCATCGAGCATCTGCCGGGTGTGTATTCGATCTATTATCACCTTGAGAACATCAACGTAAAAGAAGGCGCCATCGTCGACGCGGAGGAGCTTATCGGGCTGTCGGGCTCGACGGGACTTTCCACCGGCCCCCACCTTCACTGGGAAATCCGCGCCTCGACGGAAAACGCCGACCCCGACGCGTTCGTCGCCCGCCCCATCCTCGACCGCGCCCTCATCCTCTCTCTGCTTTTCTAGCGCGTCTGTCTTGCTTTATGGGGCGGGCGCGGGGCTTCCCCGCTCTTCCCTTGTGTGCCTACGTTAATTTCTGTTGAAGTTGGGTCAGTTCCGATTAAGATTGGTGCAGTCTCGATTAAGATTGGCGCAGTCTCGATTAAGATTGGCGCAAACTCGATTAAGATTGGTGCAGTCTCGATTAAGATTGGTGCAGTCTCGATTAAGATTGGTGCAAACTCGATTAAGATTGGTGCAAACTCGATTAAGATTGGTGCAATCTTACCTACGATTGGTGCAATCTTACCTAAGATTGGTGCAATCTTAATCGCGTTTGGTGCGTTCTTAATCGCGTTTGGTGCGTTCTTAATCGCGTTTGGTGCGGTTTCAATCGGAGTAGGGTCAGTTTCACTCGCAACGAAGGCGCTGCTCCGGCGAGCTTTCGCGTTCAGCATCGCTTGATGCGGGAAATCGAATGCAGAATACTCGATGCAAGGAGCAATCATGCACAACAAACAGAAAAAACCTCCATCATGGGGCATAGAAACCCCGACGCCGATACGGTCGTTTCGGCGGCGTCCAATGCCCCGAAGAGGTTCACGACCTCCTGCACCGGTTTGAGCGGGCGGACGAATGGAACGCGCGCGCGGACAAAGCAATTGACAGAACTTCGTTTCTTGCATAGACTAGCCCCGTCCTGTTGAAGGAACCGTGCGAATACGCGCCGCCCAACCCCGCCAGGTCCGGAAGGAAGCAACGGTAAGCGGATGCTTGTTGCGCCGCGGCAAGCCTTCAGCAGGGCTTTTTTTTTGCAGCGGGGCAGACCCGCCATTCGTTGCAACGAACAACCCCCTAGTTTTGATGCCGCATGGTGATTTTTGTCAATGCGACGCCGGCCATGTTTTGATAGGCGCCTTCGGAGATCGTAAAGGTGTTCGAACCGCTTTCGGTTCGTTTGCCAAGCGGAGCGGATACGCGCAGAGACGTTTTGTAGGCGTCAATGACGATGCCCGCTTTGTCCATCAGACTGAACTCCATGTCCCACACCAACTGACGGTTGTAGTTGTTGAAGGCGTAGCTCAAGGCGCTTACTGATTTGAATGTCTTGTAGTCGACGCTTTCGTCTTTGTTTGCGTATGTCGTCGGATAATAGAGGAATTTGCCCGACGGCGCGTATCCCTTGTTGTCCTCTTTGATTGCCTCGATGTAGGCGGTATCTTTTGAAAGTTCGGCGAGCGTTTTATAGAAATTCGCCATCGCCGCAACGACGTCGATCTTGTCCGTGTGCGACCAGGAAAAGCTCACCTCATAGGGCTTGTTTTTATCGTATGATTTTTCGCTGGTAAGTTCCGAGACGGCAATATTCGGGTAATTCTTGTCGAGCCATGCCCCAAACCTTTTGAAGGTCTGCGCCTGTTTTTCCGAAGTGTTGAGGTCTTCTCTTGGTGCGCTGAACGCGTCGCCGCCGTTCTTCGCCGGTGCGGCCGCCGGTGCGGGCGCCGCAATCGGGGCTGAAACGGGCGTTGACGCTACAGGCGCGGGCGCTGCGGGAGTCTGTACCGCAGGCGCTGCGGGAGTCTGTACCGCAGGCGCGGGCACCGCCTGAGTCGCAAGCTTGGTAAAAGCGGCGTTCGGTCTGATGATGTAGGCGTCGGACCAGACGACGTTCCTTTTGGCGACGGAAACCGCCGTGAGGCTCAGTTTCCAGTTGGCGCCGCTCGGCGAAAAGGCGCCGGTAAGCGCTATCGTCGCCCCGGCGGTTTGGCCGTAGGACGCCGCCTCCGCGTCGGACAGTTCTCTGTCGACGGCGCTGTTTATCTTTAAGAGGGCGGCGGGCCTGTTTCGCTTTTCGACGACTTTCCCCATGGGGTCGCGGGCCAATGCATCGGTTAAGTGTTCGATGGCAAAATCGGCGAGGGCCTGGGTCGGCGCCTTAAAGTGGAGCGCCACCACCGTGTCGCTTGCCCTGAATTCCCATGCCTTGAGGTGATTTGCCGCTTCGGTGAGCGCATCGTCAAAAGACTCCGGCGTTTGCGCCGTAAGAACGGCAAAAGACGCCGACATGAATGCACACAATAAGACCATTTTTTTCATATAACTTCCTTCGCGCTTAACGCCCGCGCGGCTTTAGTTGTATACGCACTCTACGAGCACGTTCTCTTGTCGCCGCTCGCGCGGCGCAAAATACTGTTTAAGCGGCAGCCCCCGCACGGCCTGCGGCAACGCCGCACGAGCCGGGCTGGGGGGCTTTTGGCGGAAGAATGTCCGCCGGCATCCGACGCCTTGACCCCTGTTACGGGATGATCACGCTTTTGATTTCGCTCCACGGGCCTTTGCCCGCGTCTTTGTCGCCGCTCACGGAGCGGTTTTCCCAGCGCATGGCGATGTAAAGGCGCATCCCCGCGTCCGTTCCGTCGAAGGCCATGTGCCAGGGGCTCGCCGTGTCGGCGTA
>JAITNO010000039.1 GCA_031290405.1 Spirochaetaceae bacterium | reverse complement strand
CGTTCGTACGTTCGTACGTTCGTACGTTCGTACGTTCGTACGTTCGGCCCCTCGCGCGCGCGCGCGAAGAGTCAAGGTCTTACGGTTTCTGTTTATCGTCATGGTTCCATTATCGCATGGCTTTTCGGGCGTGTCAAGCTTTTTTTTAAGCCGGCCTGGGGCGGGGGGCGCGCCGTCTGGCGCTTGAGAATGAAGGTTTATCCGAGGTCGGCTTTGTGGCTCAAGTCGAGGATGGCTTTAACGTGCGCCTCATTGGGGGTGCCTTTTGCCAGCTCATTTATGGCGGCTTCTATGTGGGGCAGGTGGTTGTTCTTGACGCTCTTTACGTCCATTTTAAGCTCTAACACGGCGGAGCTAAGCTTTTTCAACTTAAAGATCACCCAAGCGAAGCCGATGACGGTAATCGCCGGGGTTCCCAATTCTTTTAATAGCGCAACGATAGCGGACAATGTATCCATCTTTGACCTCCTGCTAAAAGCTTATCTTGGTAAAAGCTTATCTTGGTGAAAGCTTATCTTGGTGAAAGCGTAGTTGTAAAAACAGAAGAAGTCAAGATGAGAGAATGGCGGCGTCAACACGCAATGGAAATGTCCTCCGTCTTGGCGCATTGGGGGGGCGCTTGAAAAAAAATGGGGGGGCGGGTAGGCTGGGTTTTATGGAACATAGGGAGCCGCGGTGCGGCATGGTTTTTTCTGGCGCGCTGTTGTGGTTGTTTCTGGCGTTGTTTGCGGCGGCGGGGGGGCTTCCGGCGTTTGCTCAAGCGGGGGACGGGGGCGAAGGGACTTTCGACGAGGATGTGAACAGGGAGCTTCCCATTCAGAGTGAGTGGGCGGGGATGGGTTCTTCGGGCTACGCGGACGGCGACAAGGTTTTCTT
This sequence comes from Spirochaetaceae bacterium, assembly GCA_031290405.1. GTDB lineage: Bacteria > Spirochaetota > Spirochaetia > Treponematales > Breznakiellaceae > JAITXS01. Next base: position 5,325 of record JAITNO010000039.1, on the reverse strand, counting down.
GATTTCGCTGGGGACTCTTTTTCCTTTGGCTTTTACGGGAAGGGGCTATCGTTTGTTGGACAACAAGGTGTCGACGGGCGGCGTGGGCATACTCAGCTATCTTTATTTTATCAATCCGTCGTTTTTTTTGGGGGGGGAGCTGGGGGGCTCTTTTTCGTCCACCATCGGGGAGAATTATCTTTTCCTTATCCCGATTAACCTGCGCTTCGGGTACCAGTTTCTGTGGCGGCGTTTTGAGTTTCCCGTTTCCGCCGGTCTGGGCGGGGCGATTCACTCGTATCGCAGCCGCGATCTTTTTGGTCTGTTTGCAAAGTTTGAAGCGGCGGCGTTTTACCGCTTTAACAACGACTGGTCGTTTGGCTTGAGCACGGCGTTTTGGTGGTGCCCCGAATGGACGACGGAAAGCGAACACGACGCGTATGGTCATTTTTTAAGTTTGACGGCCTCCGCGCGGTATCATTTTTAAGGGGACGTTGCCGCTTATGAAATACATCTTGATTCTGATAGCCTCCGTTGTTTGTGCGGCCTGCGACCAGGCGCCGCTCTTCTACACGATCTCGAAAGAGGTGGCGCCTAAGACGGCGTTGATTCCCGGGGCGCTGACGAAGATAGCGAGGCAGGGGGATGAGCTTTTTGTGGGGAACGGGAATCTCTGGCGGTTTTCGGGGGGGAGCTGGGGTCAAATGTCGAAGCCGCCGGGGACGGTGCGCGACGTCGCCGCCGCCGAAGATGGGTCGCTCTATGCGCTTACTATGGACAATAAGACGGGCGACACGGCGGTGTGGGGAAAGCTGCCGGACGATGAATGGACGGAACTGGTGAGTGCGCCGAATCTTGGCTACCAGGCGTTGTTCTGCGCGAACAATGTGCTGTTCATAAGCCGCTGGAATGGGACTTCCGCAAGCGATATGACGAAGAGCTTTACGCTGTTGATTTGGGATGGCCCAGAGGCTTTTCAAGGGGACAATACCGCTCTTGTCAACGGCGTTGTTTACGCGGGCGGCAAATACTATCTTGCGACGGCGGGGGAGGGCGTCTATATGTGGGACGGCGTTTCGACGGGGCTTACGCGCCCGTTCAGCACATTAAGTCATGTCTTGGGCATTATCAACCTGGACGACACCCACATTGCGGCGGTCTCGAGAACCGGAGGCTTTTATCAGATTGACGCCTCGACTGACACATTGACTTCCAACGTGGCGCGGGCGGTCATCCACACCGGCGCGCTGGCGGTGTGGACGAGTCCCCCCCCCTCCGATGGGAGCGGCCCCCAGAAGGTGTTGTTGATCGGCATCAACCGGAACGACAATGCCAATTACGGCTATAACGAGGTGGCGATTAAGGCCGATGGGACGCTTGAGGCTGTCCCTGCTTTTAACGAGCCTGGCAAAGGCGCGCCTTCCAGCGTGAACGATTATGACCGGTATCTTGCCACCCTCGAAAAACATCCCGTCCACTCGTTGATGCAGGCGCCGGGCGTTTACAACAAGACCGGCGCGGGACTTCCCGTCGTTTTTGCCGCGACGCAGAAGGACGGGCTGTGGACATACCGCGACGACGCTTCGGTAAACCAGCCGGTCTGGAACGCTCAAGACTGAGCGCCCCCGCCCCCCTTAGGCGGCGCCGATTGACTCATGCGCGGCAATCTTGCACCGCCGCCCTACATCAGCGGCGCGAAGAGGCTTACAACGTCCTGCGTCAAGCGGAAGAAGGCGTTGCGCGCGCAATCCTGGAGGGTGGTCTCCTTGCAGGCGGCGATCGTCGAAAGGAAATCTTCTTTTATCCTTTTGACGGCGCTGTTTTTATACAGAAAAACGCCGCACTCGTAATCGAGACAGAGGCTCCTAAAGTCCAGGTTCGCCGTGCCGACCGTCGCCGCAATGTCGTCGCTGACGAATGTTTTGGAATGATTGAATCCCGCCGAGTATTCGTAGATCTTAATGCCTCCCCGTATCATGCGCCGATAGAAGGAACGGCTCACCATCTGAACGAGGGGTTTGTCCGGCCGGTGCGGCGTGATGATGCGGACGTCGGCGCCTGCCTTTGCCGCCAGGATCAACGCGGAAAGCAACACGTCGTCGGGTATCAGGTAGGGAGTGTTTATATAGATGTAATCTTTCGCCGCGTTGATGATCTCCAGATACACCTTTTCGCATATGTATTCTTTTACGACGGGGCTGTCCGCATAAGGCTGAACAAACCCGTCGTTCGCAACGGGGCACGGAGCGTCTTTCCAGGGGAAGAACGCCTGGTAATCGTCTTCGCGCCACTTCTTCCGTAAGAACGATTCCATGTTCCACAGGCGCAGGAATATCATCGTCAACGACCACGCCGCTTCGCCGGTGATCATAATCGCGGAATCTTTCCAGTGTCCGTATTTTTCGTAGGCGTTTATGTATTCATCGCCTATGTTGACGCCGCCGGTGAACGCCGTCTTCCCGTCAATCGAAACGATCTTCCGGTGGTCGCGGTTGTTCTGCAACGACGACAGCACCGGTTTGAACGGGTTGAACACGATGCACTTTATGCCCGCCTTTTCGAGCGTCGCGGCAAAGTCGTCCGGCAAGGTCGCAAAGCAGCCCAAATCGTCGTACATCACGCGAACGTCAAGCCCCGCCGCCGCCTTCCTTTCCAGCGCGTCAAACACGGCGTCGAACATCGAGCCGGCTTCAATGATAAACGATTCAAGAAAGATATACCGCTCAGCTTTTTCCAATTCAGGAATAAGACGGGCAAAATACGCTTCGCCGGACGGAAAGTATTCCGCTTTCGTGTTGGCATACACGGGGAAACCAATGAAGTTTTGCAGGTAACGGGACAGCCTAAAGTACCGCTCATCCTGCAACAGGCTCAGTTTGTCTTCCGTCAGATGGAAAAACCCCCGGCACTTTTTCTGATACTGTTCTATCAGACAACGATACGTGCGCGGATTCGATTGAATGTAAAACACCAAATAAAATATGCCGCCGAACAAGGGGAACAGGAGAATCACAAAAATCCACGTCAGCTTGAAGCCGGGCTTGCCGCTCTTATTAAAAATCTGAAGGCTTACGACGACGCTTACGATGTGCAGCACCCAACCCGCGTAACGGAAGTAAAGATAGCTGCCGGTAAGGAGGCCGGCAAGAAACAACATCTGAAGAATGATGAGGACAGTCACAAAAAAACGCGCCCTCGACAGGAACCGAACCTTGTGCTTTTTCGTCGTAATCTTTTTCATAGGGGGAAAACGCCCGCCCCCTGACGAATCACCCTTGCCTCGTCGTCCGTTAAATCGAGGATGGTCGAGAGCCGCAGCGGCATATCTTCGCCGCCGTCTAAAATCAAATCAAGCCCGTCGATGTCTTCAAGCTCCCAGCCGCCCTCAAAAAGCTCGTCTTCGGGGATGGGGGGAGGCTCTTCCACCCCCCCGCCGCCGCCTTCCGGCGCCCCCACATCCGGCGCGCCCCCGCCGCCGGGCCGACGCGCCATCGACCTCTTCGCCGTAATCGAATAGAGCGGCGCGCCGAGCGCGTCGACGACGGCGCAGGGCACCGCGTTGTCGGGAATGCGCACTCCCAGCTCGCAGCGGCGCAAGCTTAACAGCTTGTCCGTCCCGTGCAAGGTCTGCAAAACAAAGACATAGGGGCCCGGCGACAACTTCTTTATCAGGCGGAAGCGCCGATTGTCGATGCTGCACACCGCGCCGAACTGCGAAACGTCCGAACACAGCAGCGTAAAGCGCCGCTCGTCGCGCTCGCCGGAGAGGCGGCGCATCCTCTTAATCCCCTCTTTCGAGCGCATCGAACAGACCAGCGCCCATGACGTGTCCGTCGGCAGGGCGACAAGGCCGCCTGCCTTCAGAATCCGCGCCGCCTTGGCAACCACGCGGTCGTCAATGTTTTCGGGGACAACGTACTCAATCATCGCCGCCTACAAACCGCCGAGCGTCAGCTCCACAGGACAATGGTCGGAGCCCATCACATCCTGCCTGATGATCGACCCACTTACCGCGGGAAGGAAGCCGTCGTCCACGCAATGATAGTCAAGCCGCCACCCCACGTTCCGCTCGCGCGCGCGCATCCGATACGACCACCAGGTGTACTGCCGCGCCGCCGCAGGATTGAAATAACGAAAACTGTCGGTAAAGCCCGACGAAGTCCAAACGTCCATCCACGCCCTTTCTTCGGGCAGGTAGCCCGGATTGCCCTCGTTCTCTTTCGGACGTTCGATGTCAATCGGCCTATGGGCAATATTGAAATCGCCGGAAAGGACAATGTGCCGCCCACGCTGAATATGAGCCCGACAGAGCCGCAGCACCGCCTGGCAGAAGGCAAGCTTGTAACCAAGCCGCTGCCCGGCATCCTGGGAATTGGGAAAATACGCCGAAATCATGATGAAGCCGCCGAAGTCGGCCTGCAACAGACGCCCCTCGGCGTCAAACTCAGGAATCCCCAGCGTTTGCACGTCACGCGGCGGCGTCTTGCAATAAATGGCGACGCCGGAATACCCCCGCTTCTTCGCGCTGGACCAATACGAATGATACAGGGCGCCCGTCTTGTCCGCCGGCGACTTGAGGCTGTCGGGAAGCTGCCCCGGCTCCGCCTTCGTCTCTTGCAGACAGAGGATGTCCGGCGACTCATCGGCAAGCCACGCCGCAAACCCGCGCTTTTCCACCGCGCGGATGCCATTCACATTCCACGATAAAATCTTCATGTCAAACTCCCATCGCCCACTCTATCAAAAAAACAGGACGAAGAGAATACCCAGGAGGGCTGCGCCTTATTTTGTAGCGCCCTACGGCGGCGCCACAGGCGCATTTTGCGGCCTACGGCGCTAAGCCCCCAGCGATACGCCTTAAGGTTGAGCTCTGCGTTCCCCAGCTTTCGGGAGCCACAGGCTCTTTTTGCGCCCTACGGGGCTAAGCCCCCAGCAATGCGCCTTGCGTCCGCAATCGGCGTTCCCCAGCTTTCGGCTTTGTTTTAGCAAAGAGGAAGAGAGGAGGAGGGGGGAGCCCCCCCCTACGCTCCGTAGCCGCTACGCGGTCTACTACGCTACCCCCCACGCGGGGGGGCCAGCCCCCCCGCAACGCCCCCCCGCCCCAGGCCCCCCCGTAAAAAAAAAGCTTGACACGCCCGAAAAGCCATGCGATAATGGAAGCATGATAAGTAAAGGCTGTATTACCTTAACTATTGACTCTCGCGCGCGCGCGCGAGGGGACGATGGGCCGAACGTACGAACGTACGAACGTACGAACGCGATTATACTGGGCTAGAAAACACTGTCAAGCCCCTTCGCGGGACGCTGTGCCGAAAGGCGATAAATCACGGCTTTTTTCCTCCTTTT
>JAITNO010000033.1 GCA_031290405.1 Spirochaetaceae bacterium | reverse complement strand
TTCTGCTGCCAGCAAGCGTTGGAAAAATTGGTAAAAGGTTTGTATCTGCTCTATCTTGACGATAATATCCCAAAAATACACAATATCAATACGCTCATCGATAGATTTTCAGATAAACTTACCGAAGAGATTGACGAACGTTGGCGGAATTTATTTGATAGAGTAACGAATTTTTATATCTCGGGGCGTTATCCCAAGTATATCAGTTCGCTTGGGTCTGTGGTAAATAAAGCGCAAGCTGGTTTTGTATTGAAAGAATCAAAGGAGGCATTTGAATGGTTGTTGACATTGAAACCGCAAATAAAGTAATCGTGGATTATTTAGCAGGTGTAAAAGATGTGTTTCCGATTAATAAAGCTTATTTATACGGTTCTTATGCAAAAGGGACTTTTCGCGAGGATAGCGATCTGGATTTGTGTTTCTTTTTGGATAATATGCCGGTATCGGATATTTTTGAAACAGAGGTAAAACTTCTCGGTTTGGCACGGAAGTACAACAGGATAATCAGCATAGAACCCAATGTTTTTCCTACATCGGAATTGGACAACGACAATCCCTTTGTAAAAGAAGTTTTAAGGACGGGAAAAGAATTACTATACTAGATCAGTATATCGATTATCTTCGCAATGTTAGAAACATGGCGGCCCAGACGCTCAAGGCGTACGGCATCGACCTTGCCGATTTTAGCGCGTATTGCGAGAACCGCGACATAATGCCTGAAAATGCGGACGGGGAAGACGTCAGGCTCTACATTGGCGATATGAGTTTGGAGGGGAAGGCGGCGCTGAGCGTCAACAGGGCGCTGTCGGCGTTGCGCGGTTTTTACCGCTACCTTGTCCGTTTTGGTTGCCGCAAGGACAATCCGACGGAAACTCTTCGCAATATAAAGGCGCCTAAAACTCTTCCGGCGTTTCTTTGGGAGGACGAGATGGGCGAGTTCGCCTCTCTTCCGCAAAAAGAAAGCATACTCTGGAGCGCCCGCGACGAGGCGCTTATCATGGCAATATACTCGGCAGGCTTGCGAATCAGCGAAGCGCTCTCCCTCAAGCTGGGCGATATGGAGCATGACTGTCGAGGAGCGCGTGTGATAGGCAAGGGCGACAAGGAACGGGCGGTGTTTTTTTCACAGGAGGGAAGGGTGGCGATACTTTCCTATCTGCCTGAACGGGCGGCAAAGTTAAAGAAAGATAAAACGGTTGACGAGCTTTTTATCAGCATGAGGGGGCGTCCTTTATCGACGGCGGGTGCCGAGTGGATTATCGGCGAATACGCAAAGCGCAGCAAAAACCACCAGAATATTCATCCGCACAGCTTGCGCCATAGTTTTGCCACGCACCTTATGAACGGCGGCTGCGACATACGCGTCGTCCAGGAATTGTTGGGGCACAAAAGCCTTTCGACGACGCAGGTGTACACCCACACCAACATTGAACGATTGAAGGACGTGTATAGAAACGCGCATCCCCATGCGTAGCGTCAAGGCCGCTTTCAGCCTTCAGGCGGATAAGCGATGGAGTATATGGCAAGCAGGCTTTTCGATAAGAAGAGCTGGGGTATATGGAAAATTGACTTTTAGTTAGAAGGAGAAAAAATGAACAGTAAAAAAGTATTCCGCAGCACGACGGTAATCGCCGTGCGGCGGGACGGTAAATTGGCGATGGCGGGAGACGGCCAGGTTACGATGGGCGAGACGGTGATGAAAAACAACGCCCGCAAGGTGCGCCGCCTCTCCGAAGGCAAGGTGCTCTGCGGTTTTGCCGGCGCGACGGCGGACGCCTTCACGCTCTTTGACCGCTTCGAGGCAAAGCTCAAGGAGTATTCCTCCGATTTGTCGCGGGCCGCCGTCGAGCTTGCCAAGGAATGGCGCACTGACAGGACGCTCCGCCGGCTTGAGGCTCTGCTCCTTACCGCCGACATCAAAAAGACGCTCCTGATCTCGGGGACGGGGGACGTCATCGAGCCCGCTTCTGACGCTCTTGCAATTGGAAGCGGGGGGAATTATGCTTACGCGGCAGCCTTGGCGTATCTTGAAGGCTCCGCTTTCAGCGCGGCTGAAATTGCGGAAAAAAGCTTGAAAATCGCGGGGAGCATTTGTATTTATACGAATCAGAATATCACTTTGGAGGAGCTGAAATAATAAAGCAGTATGGAATTGAAAAAGAATAAAACAGACGAAAAAGACCTTGACCACCTGACGCCTAAGCAGATCGTCTTGGAGCTGGACAAGTATATCGTGGGGCAGGGGAAGGCAAAACGCGCCGTTGCCGTTGCGCTTCGCAACAGGATTCGTCGACTAAAGCTCGACGCCGAAATGCGGGAGGATATTGCCCCTAAGAATATCCTGATGATAGGCCCGACCGGAGTCGGTAAAACGGAAATAGCCCGCCGCCTGGCCAAGCTTGCCGGCTCGCCCTTCCTCAAAGTGGAAGCGACGAAGTATACCGAAGTCGGCTATGTTGGGCGCGACGTCGAGTCGATGGTGCGCGACCTTATGGCCGCGGGCTTCGCCATGGTGAAGAAGGAGATGCAGGAGGCGGTGAAGGCCGACGCGCAAAGGCGGGCTGAAGAGGCCCTCCTCGACCTTCTGCTGCCCGGCTCGAGCGTCAAGAAAAAGAAGGAGTCTAAGACGGCAAAACCGGTGGTAAAGCCGATGAGTTCTTTTTCGGGGCCGGGCATCGTGGGCACCGCGATTCAAGTCGGGATCCCCGTTACGCGCGAAAAAAAGGTGAAAGCCGAAGAGCCTGAAGCAAAACGACCGTCGAGCGCGGCGGAGAAGGCAAAGGAAGCCACCGACAAAGAAAAGTACAACGAGACGCGGGAAAAGTTCAGGACTATGCTCCGCGACGGCAAGCTTGAGGACCGGTCCGTTGAAATCGCCGTAAGCCAGGATGTCCAGATGCCCGCTTTCGGGATGATGGGCAGCGGCATAGAAGAAATCGAGTCGGCGATTTCCGGTTTTGCCAATATGATCGGCGGAAACGAAAAGAAAAAAGTGCTGCCGGTCAAGCGCGCACGTGAAATCCTCATCAACCAGGAGGGCGAAAAGCTCATCGACATGGATAGGGTAGGGGAGGAAGCGCGCAACCGCGTGCAGGAGATGGGCATCGTCTTTATCGACGAGATTGACAAGATCGCCGTTCGGGGCGAAAACTCCGGCCACGACGTTTCCCGCGAAGGCGTTCAGCGGGACATTTTGCCGATTGTCGAGGGCGCGACGGTAAACACGAAGTATGGGCAGGTGAACACGAACCATGTCCTCTTCATCGCCGCCGGCGCGTTCAATATCAGCAAGCCTTCCGACTTGATTCCCGAATTGCAGGGGCGTTTCCCGCTCCGCGTCGAGCTTGATTCGCTGGGCAAGGATGATTTCCTGCGGATCCTCACCGAGCCTAAGAACGCTTTGACGCGTCAGTATAAAGAGCTCCTCGCCACGGAGGACGTTACGATTGAATTCACGCCGGAAGCGGTTGACCGGCTTGCCGCGATTGCCGCGGAGGTAAATGCCAGCCTCGAAAACATCGGCGCGCGCCGCCTGCACACGATCATGGAAACCCTGCTCGAAAACATCTCGTTCGACGCGCCTGACATCGCCCCGACGACGATTATGATAACTCCGGACTTCGTGAACGAGCGTCTGAAGGATCTGGCCGAAGACCGCGATCTGGGAAGATACATTTTATAAGGGCGCATGGCGCCGTTTCCGTAAAGAGGGAGGGGGAGCGTCCCCATCAAGAGGGCGCATCCCCCCGCGCCCGCGGCGCGGAGGCGTCGGGCTTTTGGCTCAGACCAGGCTCTGGAGGGATCTACACACACTCTGGACGGCTTGGCAGGCGGTTTTGACGCTATGGCGTTCAAGCCCACCGCTATGGCGTTCAAGTCCACCGCCATGGCGTTCAAGTCCACCGCTATGTCGTTCAAGTCCACCGCCATGTCGTTCAAGCTCACCGCCATGGCGTTCAAGCCATTCATTCCCCCGTCTCTCTTCATCTGCGCGGGGGAGACTTCCCCCTCCTCCTTGTGGTAGGGTTTGGGAAAGGAGCGACACATGACGGTGCAAACATTGATGCGGGGGCTGGCGCTGGGTGCGGCGCTGCTGGGCGCAGGCTCGTGCGCGGGGAGCCGGGCGGCACCTGCGGCGACGAAGCAGGCGGACGGTCAGGCGGTGGCGGTGTATCCGCAGACGGGGCACACCTACCCCATCTTGAGCATCGACTACAGCCCCGACGGGGCGCGCATCCTTTCGGCGGCGCTGGACGGCACGGCGAAGATCTGGGAGGTGGATTCGCGGCGCGAGGTCTTTACCCTCAAGGGGCATAACGGCGCCCTCCACGCGGCGGTCTTTAGCCCGGACGGGACGCTGGCGGCCAGCGCCTCCGCCGACAAGACGGTGAAGATCTGGGACGCCCGCACGGGCCGGGAGCTTCGCACGCTGGCGGGGCATGGCGGCGCGGTGAGGGACTGCGCGTTCAGCCCCGACGGCGCCCTCCTCGCCTCCTGCTCGGGCGACGGGGGCATCAGGGTCTGGGATCTTGCGCGGGGCGGGAAGGAGGTCCTCGTTCTAAAGGGGCACGAGGACGCGGTTCTGGAAATCGCCTACAGCCCCGACGGGAACTCCTTCGCCTCCTGTTCGGCGGACAAGACGCTGCGGCTCTGGGACTCAGGCAGCGGCGGCGAACGCTGGGTCGCGCGGGCCGCCGGCTCCTTCCGGTCGGTCTCGTTCAGCCCCGACGGAAAGCGGATCGCCGCCTCGGAAGGGAATATCGTCCGCATCGTGGACGCGGACGACGGGAACACCCTCCTTGAGCTGAGCGGGCATGGGGGCGCGGTCTACGCGGCGTCGTTCAGCGCGGACGGAACGCACATCGTTACGGCGTCCGGCGACCGGACGGTCAAGGTGTGGGACGCGCAGAGCGGCGCGCCGGTGCACAGCAAAGGAGGCTTTTCGGGCGACGTGATTTGCGCGCGCTTCAACCCCGACGGCGCGTACATCGCCGCCGTCGACGCGGCCCTCTTCCTGATCTATGTGTGGGATTGGCGCGCCGAAGTGGACGAGGCGCGCATCGCCGGCTATGCCGCCGCCGTCCACCGCATCGCCTACAGCCCCGACGGCCAGAGCGTCGCTTCCGCCGCCGCCGATGGAAGGGTGAGGATCTGGGACGTTCACAGCGGCAGGGAACGGAGGGAGTTCGCCGGCGCGCACGGCCACAGCGTCAACGCGGTCTTTAGCCCCGACGGCGCCCTCCTCGCCGCCTCCTCCTTCGACGGGAAGGTGAGGATCTGGGACGCAGCAAGCGGCGACCTGCTCAAGACGCTCGATGCCGGCGCGGGACAACTCTTCAACATAGCCTTCAGCCCCGACGGGACGCGCGTCGCCGCCGGCTCCGGCTGGTGGTCGGCGTTCGGCTTCGGGCCCCCCGTGGGAACCGCCGTCCACAACGCCGTCCACGTGTGGGACGCCCACAGCGGAGAGAAAACCCTGACCCTCGCGGGGCACCGCGGCCGCGTCAGCGCCGTCTGCTTCAGCCCCGACGGAGAGCGCATCGTCTCCTCTTCGCAGGATCGCAGCGTCAAAATATGGGACGCCCGCAGCGGGCAAGAACTGCACAGCGCAGAGGACATCACGAACAACAAAATCGCCCTCAGCCCCGACGGGAAGGAGATCGCCTGCGCCGACGACGACGGAACCATCGCCGTCATCGACGCCGCAGACGGAAAGAAACTGCGCGCCTTCCCCAGCAAAGGCGGCGCCGACATCGAGAAGATCGTGTACGACAGAGCCGGCGCCCACATCGCCATAGCCGCCGACGACAACACCCTGCGGATGCTCGACGCGCAATCAGGCGCCCAGACCCAGCTTGTCCACACCGGCGTTACCGCCCTCGCCCTCGACTACAGCCCCGACGACGCCCGCCTCGCCGCAGGCTTCCTGGACGGCTCCACGCGCTTTTACGACGCCCGCACCGGCGAAGAGATCGTTCAGTGCATCGGCTTTACCCCAGGCGAGTGGGCGACGCTGACCCCCAACGGCTACTACAACGCCTCGCCCAAAGGCGACGAGTACATCAACGTCCGCGCAGGCGGCAGAGTCGACGGCATCGCCCAGTACCGCGGCCTCTACTATCAGCCTAACCTCGTCGAAGCGCGCGTACGCGGCGACAACAGAGCCTACAACGCCGCCGGAATCCACGACGCCGCAACCTTTTTGCCGCCCGAAGTCGCCCTGCAAACCCCCGCAAGCGGCGCCGTCCTCACCACGCGCAACGCCGAACTCGCCTTCACCGTCCGCGACGACAAGCGCCCCATACAAACCATCGCCGTCATCGTCAACGGCAGAAAACTCGGCCGCAGCGAACTGCAATTCGCCCGCAGCAGCCCCCAGCTCATCGCCGTCAACGACGCCGAAATCATCCCCCCCTCAGGCGCCCAGAACATCGCATTAAACCTCCCCATCCAACTCGAAGAAGGCGAGAACCGCATCGAAGTCCTCGCCGCCAACGCCTATTCGCAGGGGAGGGCGAAGACCATCGTCCGCCTGGAAAGCCGCGCCGCGCAGGAGGCCAGCCGCCTCCCCGCCCTCTGGACCCTCACCATCGGCGTCAACCACTACGAAGAAGCCGCCATCAGCAACCTGCGCTATGCCGTCCAGGACGCCCGCGCCATCGCCGCCGCCTTCGGCGCCCAAGCAGGAAAACTCTACACACCCGTGTACAACATCCTCGTCGCCGACGACGCCCCCCTTAAACCCACAAAAGAAACCATCCTCGCCGCGTTCGAGCGCCTCAAGCGCGCAGACGCGCGCGACACCATCGTCATCTTCATCTCAGGACACGGCGTCAGCGACAAAGACGGCAACTATCACCTCTTGCCCAGCGAAATCCGCATACGCGAAGACGGCGCCGTCCCGCTCGAAGACGCCGTCCCCAACACCGCCATCAACACCGTCTTAAACCAGCCCGGGAAAAAACTCATATTCATCGACTCCTGCCATTCAGGCGGCATAAGCGGCCCCAACGTCCGCACCGTCGACAACAACCGCCTCATAAAAGAACTCCAAGACTTCAGCACCGTCATCTTCGCCTCCAGCAAAACCGACGAATACGCCATCGAGTCCCCCATATACCATCACGGCCTCTTCACGCACAGCATCATCCGCGGCATGGCCGGCGAAGCCGAGTCAAAAGTCATCCGCGGCAAAGTAACCATGATGGGACTGGCCAGCTACGTCAGCGAATCCGTCGCCGCCCTCAGCGGCAACCGCCAACACCCCGTCATGTACACCCCCGACGGCTACGATTACTTCAACATAGCCGCGCTGCCCTAGAAGGAGGAAGCCCCGCCGCACCCCCAGCCTTCAGCTTTGCTTTCACAGAGAAGAAGAGGAAGCGGGGCGCCGCCCCCTCCGCGCCGCAGGGCGCCACAGGCTCTTTTTGCGCCCTACGGGGCCACGCCCCCAGCGATATGCTTTTTGTCCGCAAGCCGCCCCCCCCAGCTTTCGGCTTTGCTTTCACAGAGAAGAAGAGAAGAGAGGAGGAGGGGGGAGCCCCCCCCTACGCGCGCACTTCATTGCGCGCTACCCCTCCTGCGGGGGGCGCCGCCCCCCCGCAACGCCCCCCCTTCACAAGGACTCTTGACAAAACCGCGCGCTCATGCGACAATGGAAGCATGATAAACAGAGACCGTAAGACCTTGACTCTTCGCGCGCGCGCGCGAGGGGCCGTACGAACGTACGAACGTACGAACGTACGAACGTACGAACGTACGAACGTACGAACGTACGAACGTACGAACGCGATTATATAGCCCCAACGCATACTGTCAAGCCC
>JAITNO010000032.1 GCA_031290405.1 Spirochaetaceae bacterium | reverse complement strand
CGTTCGTACGTTCGTACGTTCGTACGTTCGTACGTTCGTACGTTCGTACGTTCGTACGTTCGTACGTTCGTACGCGCGCGCGCGTGGCGGTGGGCTGGGTCGGGGCGCTCATAGCAGGCGCGGCCATCTGGGCTTTTTCTACCATAGTGGGTCTATTGTCTCATAGGTTTTTGGTTTTGTCAAGAGGCCGTGCGAGGGGGGGGCCGCTCTTTGAGGAGCCGCGTGGGCGCCTAGACGCTTTTGGGCAATTGGCATAGACTGCGCACCATGGTTATTGCCATTGACGGGCCGGCTGGTTCGGGGAAGAGTACGCTGGCGCGGCTTTTGGCTGCGCGGCTCGGTTGGGTCTGCGTTAATTCGGGGGATTTGTATCGCGCCCTTACGCTGGGCGCGGTGCGGCGGAACGTCGATGCGGCGGACGAGGGGGCGGCGCTGGATTATGTGCGCTCGGTTTCCCTTGAGTGCGTGGGCCCGGCCGTGTTTCTGGCGGGCGAGGATGTGAGCGGGTTGCTCCATTGCGACGAGGTTGACGAAAGGGTGTCGGCGTTTTCTTCCATTATGGAGGTTCGCGCTCTGGTGAATGGGAAAATTAAGGAGATCGCGGGGCGGGCGGATCTTGTGGCGGAGGGAAGGGATATGACGACGGTCGTCTTTCCCGACGCCGCCTGGCGGTTTTACCTTGACGCCTCCGTTGAAGTGCGCGCGCGGAGGCGTTTTGAACAGGGGTCGTCGAAGCTTGGCTTGGCCGAGATTGAAAAGGCGATTGCGGCGCGGGATGAACGGGATAGGCACAAGGGGGCGGGGAGCCTGGTGAAGGGAGAGGGGGTGCGCGTCATCGATGGATCGTACTTGACGATTGAAGAATGTTATGGCAAAATGATTGAAAGCATACAGTGCAAAGGAAACGCTATGGGAATGGAAGTGGAAGTGGAAGAGTCGACCGAGAATGAGCCGTTGGTTCCGGTGGGCGAAAACCAGACACAATTGCAAGAAGAATTTTTGAAGTCCCTCGAACTTTTGGAAGAGGGACAGGTGGTTGACGGCAAAATTGTTGAGATAACGGCGGATCAGGTTTTTATCGACGTCGGTTATAAGTCCGAGGGGAAGCTTGCGGTGAACGAGTTTGCCGAGCTTCCGAAAATCGGGGATGAGGTCCAAGTGGTGCTGGTAACGAAAGAAAACAAGCACGGGGAGCTTATTGTGTCGAAACAGAAAGCGGATGAGAAAATCCTCTGGCGGGTTTTGAAGACGGCCTTCGCGGATCATACTCCGGTGGAGGGTAAGATTGAGCGGGTCGTCAAGGGCGGCTACGATGTGAGCTTGGGCGGCGGCGTGAACGCGTTTATGCCGATAAGCCAGGCCGACATCTACCGCGTCGAAGAGGCCGAGGATATGCTGGGCCTGACGGTGAACGCATACATCGAACGCCTCTATTCGGACGGCAAGGTAAACGTCGTCGTGAATCGCCGCAGATACCTGGAAGACGAAATCGAAAAGAAACGCAACGCGTTCTTCGAAAACACGGAGATCGGCGCCGAAGTGGACGGCGTGGTCAAGTCGTTTACCTCGTTCGGCGCCTTCGTGGACATAGGCGGCTTCGACGGACTGCTCCATATTAACGATATGAGCTGGGGACACGTCGTCCGCCCTAAGGATTTCGTCAAAAAGGGCCAGCAGATTAGGGTGAAGGTGCTCCGTCTTGAACCGGATGAGAAGCGCATCAACCTGTCCTTGAAGCACTTTACCGACGACCCCTGGGTTCATTTTGAGGATAAATACCACGTCAACGACGTTGTTAAGGGAAAGGTTACGAAGATCGCCGAATTCGGCGCATTCATTGAGCTTGAAGAGGGCATCGAAGGCCTGGCGCACATCTCGGAGTTCTCCTGGGTGAAGAAGGTGCAGAGGCCGGAAGACGTTCTTGCCTCCGGCGACATTGTTGAGTGCATGGTGCTGGGCTACGACTTGCAGGCGGGGCGCGTTTCGCTCGGCCTAAAGCAGGTAACGGCGAATCCTTGGGACGGCATCGAAGAAAAATATCCGGCCGGCGCGAGGCTCCGGCGCAAGGTCGTCAAGGTTACCGGTTCCGGAGCCTTCATCGAGCTTGAAGAGGGCATCGACGGCTTCCTCCACAGCGACGACGTCTCGTGGACGAAGAAGGTCAAGCACATCGGCAGCGAGCTTAAAGTGGGCGACGAGATCGACGTCATCGTCCTCCAGGCCGACGGCAAGGGCAGGAACGTCAAGCTTGGCGTCAAGCAGTTGCTGGACGACCCGTGGAAGAACTTTTCCGAGTCCTACCGCGCGGGCTCCATCCTTGAAGGCGAGATTTCTTCGATAACGGATTTCGGCATCTTTGTCCGCGTGCCCGGGGGCATCGAAGGGCTTATCCACAAGACCAACCTGGTTCAGAAAAAAGAAGACAACCCCGACGACCTGCTTAAACAGTATCAGGTGGGCGATTCGATTAAGGCGGTCGTCTTGGAGATACAGCCCGACAAGCAAAAGCTTTCATTCTCTCTGCGCGATTACCAGAAAAAGGTCGAGCGCGAGGAGATTTCACGGTATATGGCGGCGGGGGAGTCGGACGGCTCAACATTCACCTTGGGCGATGCCTTGAAGTCAAAAGGCTCGTCATAAAAGCGCGAGGTTGCATCTATTTTTCGCCCCCTGATTGCCGAAAGTCCGGCGATGAAAGAAAAATTGCAAATCGTTGCCCGCATTGCCGGAACGGATTCTTCGGTCTGGCTTATCGGCGAAGGCGGGGTCGGAAAAGAGCTTGTGGCGGAGCGCATTCACGCCGAGAGCGGTCGGGGTGAAAAGAGCCTCCTCAAGATAAACTGCGCCCGCAGCGACGCCGCTCCTCTTGACTTTGAAGGGGCCGGGGCGGGAGAGACGGCGGAGGCCGGGGCGGGAGAGACGGCTGAGGCGGGGGAGACGGCGAGGGAAAGAGAGACGGCGGATGGGAGGGCTTCCACCGTGTTTTTTGACGAAATCGCCTGTTTGAGTGGGGCCTTGCAGGAAGACCTCCTCGGGTTGCTTAAGAGGAAGGCCGACTCCTCGCGCGACGGGGGCGGCTTTTTCCTTCCGCGCATCATCGCGTCCACAAGGCACGACATCGAAAAGATG
This sequence comes from Spirochaetaceae bacterium, assembly GCA_031290405.1. Classification (GTDB taxonomy): domain Bacteria; phylum Spirochaetota; class Spirochaetia; order Treponematales; family Breznakiellaceae; genus JAITXS01. The sequence continues at coordinate 3,132 of JAITNO010000032.1, read as the reverse complement.
GTTGACGAGGGGGCCTTCAACCGCGAGCTCTACTACCGACTGAACGTGCTGCCGATTTTCATTCCGCCTCTGCGGGACAGAAAAGAGGACATCCTCCCGCTTGCCGGCCATTTCCTTTCCGAGAGCGCGCTTGACATGAAGAAACGCGCCCCGGGCTGGACGGACGAGGCGAAGGAAGCGCTCCTTTCCCATCCCTGGACGGGCAATGCCCGCGAATTGAAGAACTGCGTCGAGCGCGCGCTCCTCCATTCCTCGAAGCTCCTTCTGGACACGGCGGATCTTTTTGGCTATGCTGAGGGCGGCGTGTACGGGGAGCGCGATTTGAAAATCGCCGTTGGCGCGTTCAAGGCTTCTCATATTGTGAGGGTCTTGGAACAGACGCGGTGGAATCAGACGGCGGCGGCAAAGACGATGGGGATCCAGAGGACCTACCTGTCAAAACTAATGAAAGGATTGCAAATTAAGAAAGGCGAGTGAGGAGTGGATATGGCTGAAGACATGGACAGCGCTTTAGTGGGCTTTTTTTCTAAAAACAGGAAACCGATTCTGGTGTGCGCCGGCGCAATCGTGCTGGCGCTCGCCGTTTTCTTAATCGTGAGCATCGTTGCCGATTTGCGGATAAGCGCCGCGATTGAGCGGCTCGACGAAACATTCGTCCCCCGATACGAAAAGCTGTCGGCGGTTTCCGCAGGCACCGCCGCGGCAGGCGGCGGAGCGGAGGACGCCGCAAGCGACGGCGACGCGATTGCCGAAGCCGGCGACGCAGGCGGTGCGGACTCCGCCGACGCGCTTGTAAAAGACCTCGTGGAGTTTGCCGCCTCCTGTTCGGGCTATCCGTCGGCGCGCGCTTGGTCGATGGCCGGAGCCCTTTACTTTGAAAGGTCGGCGTGGAAGGAGGCGGAAGAGGCCTACCTGCAAAGCGCCCAGAAGGGCGGCAAGACCTACCTCGCGCCGGTCTCCTCTTACAACGCCGCCGTGTGCGCCGAAGAAGGCGGCGACCTCGAAGGGGCGATAGAGCATTATGAGCGCGTCCTCTCCCATCAGGATTTTCCGCAAGCCGCCCACGCGCAATTCTCGATTGGCCGCCTCTACGAAGCCCTCGAAAAGACCGACCTGGCGAAACAGGCCTACCAGAACATCGTCGACAAACGTTCGGACTACACCGGCTGGACGGAGCTTGCCACCGACCGCCTTATCGTTATCGAGGCGGCGGGGGCCGGAGACTAAGGGCCCCCCCATGATGCCCCGCCTGAGCGCCCGTCCGCTGGGGGCTCCCCCTGTGAAGGCCGGCGCCCCCTTCGGCCTGGCCTTGTGCCTGGCGCTTTTTGCCTCGTGCGGCATTGATTCGTATACGTGGCTCAGTCCGGTCGCCGAGAGCAGCGTCGTAAGAAACTTGAATTCCGACGTCCGCTTTACCGCCGGAGACAGCGTTGTCGCTTCCGTCGTTGTGGAGTTGAACTTCCAAGCTGCGGCGGCTCCTCCCAGCATTCGGGCCATAAGCGGCGACATTAACAATTTCAACAACAACTACTATCTCTTCTATAAAATCTATGTAAGCGGGCTTAGCGAATCGTCGCCGTCGGAGACGACCTATGCGAGCATCAATCCTACGTTGGGGAGCGATTATACGTCGTTGAAGCCCTACACGGTTACGACGAACAACTATGCCTCTTCCGTGGCTTCGGCGTTTTCCAGCAGGAAGTTCTTTAGGGTTGACAGCGCCTCGAATCCCTACCTCCTTCGTTCGCGGGATCTGATTACGCCGTATCCGAACAACATCGCCTACGCTTCGTCTTTTTACTACAGCGCCGATTTGGTAAACGCGGCTTACTTGAACGCGAACAACAATGCCGACGTTGCGGCGAACGCCACGGGTGCGGACACGAATCTTGCCTATGTGGCGCTCTATGTCGTCCGCAAGAGCTTCGACGCGCAATCGTTGACGGAGGTCTTCAGCGTGCCGACCTTCCTGGGCGTCTTCCTGCTTCCGAACAATCCAAACCAACGGTAGGCTCTTACAGTGGGGGATCCGCCCTGCGCCCCCGCTGGGGGTTTTTTAGGCCTCCCAGACCCACTTATAGCCATAGCACGCGGCTTATCCGCTATAGCGAACAAGTCATTCGCTATAGCGAACAAGTCATTCGCTATAGCGAACAAGTCATTCGCTATAGCGAACAGGTCATTCGCTATAGCGAACAGGTCATTCGCTATAGCGAACAGGTCATTCGCTATAGCGAACAGGTCATTCGCTATAGCGGATACGCCGCGCGCCGAAGGCTGCCGTCGCTTGTGAGGGCCGTCGGGCTAGTGGAGGGGGACTGGGGCTCCCAGCGGGGGCCTTGCGGGGGCTCAGCCGCCCTCATGTGTTATGACGGTGGGGACGCCGTCGCGCTCGGCAAGGAGGGCGTAGCCTTCTTCAAAGTTGGGGCTTTTGGTGGGGGATATGACGGCGCCGCCGTCGGTAAAGGCAAGAGTTCCGCCGGGGAGCTGGGTGGTTTTTCTTGTCTCTATGGCCTTTCTTATGGTGGCGCGGCGCGGCGCGGCGATCTTCCTTTGCCTCTGGTCGGGCTGGAATGCCGGTTCTGCCCTCTGCTGGAGGCTGTTTATGGCGCAAAAGATGGTTTCTTCCTGCACTATCCGATGGTGCGACGAGAGGTTTGGTATGACGAGGGCTCCGTCGGGGCGATGTTGGGCGCCTGAGATGATTTCTTGGGCTTGGTCTTTGAGGTGGCTGGCGACGAGGCGCTGGGTTTCGGCGGCGCGCTGGAGGTTTTGCGCCCAGTCGGGGAAGCGCTGGTCGAGGATGGGGATGATGTGACGGCGGACTTTGTTGCGAAGGTGGCGGTCGTCGTTGTTGGTGCTGTCCGTCTGATGGGTGAGCCCTCTGGCGTCGAGGTAGTCGAGGATGGCTCCGCGGGTAAGGTTAAGGAGGGGGCGGATGATGATGCCGTTTTTCGCTTGTATGGGGGAAAGACCGGCGGGGCCGGCGCCGCGCAGGACGCGGATGATGATGTTTTCAAGGAGGTCGTTTTTGGTGTGGGCGATGAGGATTGCGTCGGCGTGGCAGCGCAGGGCGGTTCGCCGCAGGGCGCGGCGCCGCGCTTCCCGCGCGGCGGCTTCGATGCCTGAGCC
>JAITNO010000031.1 GCA_031290405.1 Spirochaetaceae bacterium | reverse complement strand
TAACGGACAGAAGAATATCCATCCTTCTGTTCCCAATTCCAAGGGGGGCTCATAGTTGCATTTTTAATTATGAGGCATCCACCTCGAAAGTTACATTTATTTATGAGGCAATACGGGGGACGGGGGGGGGGCTCCCCTCTCCCGGATCTTTCCTTTATGATGGGATGATGATGTACGGAAAGGTTTTATGTGTGTGTTATGCGCTGTGCGCGGTATGCTCGCTGGAGGCGGAGGGTGCGGCGGCGAGCGCTGGGCGTCCGCTGCGGGCAAGGGAGGCGGAGGCGGAGGCGGAGGGCGCGGCGCGGCGGCGCGGCGGGGTGGAGGGGGAGATGAGGCTTCCGACGGTTGCGTCTCTGGAACGGGCGGAGGTTCAGGCTGCGCTGGCGCGGTATTCTACGCGGGGGCAGCTGCGGTGGATTGAATCGTGTCTGCGGAACGGGGAACCGTATCTTGCGTTTGTGCGGGCGGAGGTTGAAAAACGGGGGCTTCCGCCGGAACTGGTCTTCCTTCCTCTGATTGAATCGGGTTTTCTGCCCCAGGCGCGCAGTGCGTCGGGGGCGATGGGTTTGTGGCAGTTTATGAGCAACAGCATCTATCCGTATATGAAGATCGATGAATGGCGCGACGACCGGCGCGATTTCTGGCTGGCGACGTCGGCGGCGCTTTCCAAGCTGGAGGCGCACTACAAGGAGTTTGGGGACTGGGCGCTGGCTCTTGCGGCGTATAATTCGGGCGCGGGGGCGATTGCGCGGGCGATTAAGGGTTCGGGTCTGAAGGATTTCTGGCTGCTCTGCGAAAAGGGCGTTCTGAAGGCGGAGAGCGTCGCCTATGTTCCTAAGCTGGCGGCGATTTACTACATTGTGTCGAATCCGCGCAGGTTCAATCTGGATATTTGCAGGCCGGAGGTGGGCTACTCGTGGGTTCGCATTGAGCTTGACAGGCAGGTGAACGTCGCGCTGCTTGCGCAGTGCGCGGGTGTGGACGCTGAGGCGCTCCGCCGGGCGAACTGTGAGCTTTTGTCTTTGGTAACGCCGCCGGGGGCGTATCAACTGAAGGTGAGGCGCGAAGAGGAGGGGGCGATTCGGGCGGCGCTGGAGAACGCCGAGCTGAAGCTTCTGGATTTCCATCTCTACACGGTGAGGTCGGGGGATACGCTTTACGCGCTTTCGGCGTACTATGGGGTGGGCATCGGGGTTCTGCTGTCGGACAATGCGGGGCTGGACGCGGACAGGCTGAGGCCGGGACAGAGGATTGCGATTCGCTTGGTGAAGGATGTGGCGCCCTATCGCGGGGGGCCTGAGCCGGCGGCGGCGGACTGGGTGGGGAGCTGGACGGTGAAGGCGGGGGATACGCTTTGGGGGATTGCCCGTGTGTACGATGTTGCGCCGGAGGATCTTGCCTGCGTGAACGGTCTTTCGATTGACGGTGTGCTGCGGCCGGGCCGGGTGTTGCGCGTTCCGTGAGCGGCTCTGCGGTGGATGTGCTTGAGGCGGGGTTGCTGCGCTTGTGCGACGGCGACGCTGATGCGGCGGGTGCGCTGCGGCCTCGTCTTGGGGTTGTGTTGGATGGGCTTGAAAGGTACGTGGCGGAGATTGAGGCGTTCAACAGGGCCTACGGCTTGGTTTCGTATCGGGAGCGCGATGAGTTGATTATCCGCCATGTGCTGGATTCGCTTGCTCCGCTGGGTGTTGTTGTCCGCGCATTGCGTGAGTCGGCGGCGGGGGCTCGGGGGGAAGCCGCCGACGTGGGTTCGGGGGCGGGGTTCCCGGGGATTCCTCTGGCGCTGGCGCTGGGGGATGTGCACTGGACGCTTATCGAAAGGATGGGGCGCCGCGCTGATTTCTTGCGCTACGTTGCCGCGCTCCTTGCCTTAAAGAACGTTTCGATTGAACAGTGTTCGGTCGAAGCGGCGGCTGCGGCGGCAGGCGCGGGGGGTGGGCGTTTCGACGTGGTTGCGTTTCGCGCGTTCCGCCCTCTGTCGCCGCAGTTGGTGAAAACGCTGTTCGGCCTGGCGCGTGAGCGCGGGGTTCTTGCGGCCTACAAGGGCAAGGCGGAGAGGATTCGCCGTGAGTGTGCGGCCGTCGAATGTGTTGTGGGGGGATGCCGCGTCATCCCCTGTCCTGTGCCGTTTCTGGACGAAGAGCGGCATCTTCTTGTTATGAACAAACCGGCGAGCGTCTGTGCCCGGTAAGGAGAGCTTATGGCGACAATGATCGAGATTATCGAAAAGAAACAGCGCGGGGCGGCGCTCGACGAAGCGGAGATCGCGGAGTTTGTGGGCTCCTACACGAACGGGAGCGTCCCCGATTATCAGGCGGCGGCGCTTTTGATGGCGATTTATTTTAAGGGGATGAGCCGCGAAGAAACGGTGATGCTGACGCGCGCGATGGCGCGTTCGGGGGACATGATCGATCTGGGGGCGATTGAGGGCGTCAAGGTGGACAAGCATTCGACGGGCGGCGTGGGGGACAAGACGACGCTGATACTTTCTCCGCTTGTCGCCGCCTGCGGTGGGAAGGTTGCCAAGATGTCGGGGCGGGGGCTGGGGCACACCGGCGGCACGATAGACAAGCTGGAGGCGATTCCGGGCTTTAGGACGACGATGGAAAGCGGGGAATTCTTTGCGATTGTCAACTGCGTCGGGGCGGCCATTCTGGGTGCGACGGGGAACATCGCCCCCGCCGATAAAAAGATCTACGCGCTCCGCGACGTTACCGCGACGGTTGCCTCGCTGCCGCTTGTGGCTTCGAGCGTGATGTCGAAGAAGCTTGCGTCCGGCGCGGACGCGATTGTGCTGGACGTAAAGTGCGGATCCGGCGCGTTTATGAAGACGGTGGAAGAGGCGAGGGAGCTCTCTCGTCTGATGATCGACATTGGCCGCGCTGAGGGGCGGAAGATGGCGGCGTTCATCACGGACATGGATGTGCCGCTGGGATGTGCGATAGGCAACGCGCTGGAAGTCCGCGAGGCGGTGGAGACGCTGCAAGGCAGGGGCCCGGCCGACTTGACGGAGATCTGCGTCCTGCTCTCGGGCGCGATGCTTCACCTTGCCGGGATGGGCCCGGCGTCGGTGTGCGAGGAAAGGGCGCGGCGGGCGATTGCCGACGGCAGCGGCTTCCAAAAGTTCCGACAGATGGTTGAAGCGCAGGGGGGCGACGTTTCGGCAATCGACGATACGGCCAAACTCGTTGGCGCTCCGCTTGAAAAGACGGTGCGCGCCGCGCAGACGGGCTGCATCGTCCACATAGACGCCGAACGTTGCGGCGTCGCGTCCATGCTGCTTGGCGCGGGGCGGCGTGTAAAAGACGACCGGCTTGATTACTGCGCCGGCATCATGCTGGAGGCAAAAACCGGCGACAAGGTTGTGGCGGGGCAGCCCATCGCCCGTCTTTACGCCACAAACGGCGCCCTCTTCGCCGCAGCGGAGGCGGAACTCGCCGGCGCGTATTGTTACGGCGCCGCGCCGCCGCCCGCCATCCCCCTCGTGCTGGACCGTATTTTTTAAGAGACGCGCATGGACAGGCGGATAGCGGCGTTCCGCGTTTTATTGACGGTGGCGATAATCGACTCGATCTCGTCCTGTTCGGCGCCGCTCACCGGGATAAAGGAGTCGGCGCCGTCTTCTATGGATTGCTCAAACTCATCAAACGACAGGCCTCGTTCAACCATGAGTTTTTTGTTTTTGTCGCTGTCCCACAGTATTTTCATAGAATAGACATACCCTATCGCGCATCTTTTTTCAATGCCTCCGCCGTCCGTCCTGTGGTGCGTTCACCCCCCCCCGTTTTCTCTGGGTTTCTAACGGGATTTGACGACATTTACGCCGGCGCAAAATCCCTTAATCGGGCATTTTGAGCAAAAAGGATTGATGGGGCGGCACACCCGCTGGCCGAACATCACCAGCAACGCGTTGAGTTCCTTCCAGTGCCGTCTGGGCAGGACCTCTCGCAGACGCTCCTCAGTGCGGTCGGGCGTCTTTGTTTGAACCCAGCCGGCGCGGTTGCAGATGCGGTGAACGTGCGTGTCGACGCATACGCCGTCCTTGTCAAACGCTTCGATGAAGACGAGGTTGGCCGTCTTCCGTCCCACGCCCGGCAGTTCCAAAAGCGCGTCGAAATCATCCGGCACGGCGCCGTGATGCCTTTCAATGATGATTGTCGCCATGTCCCGCAAATTGCGCGTCTTCGTCCGGTAAAACCCAACCGGAAAGATGAGGTCTTGAATCTCCTGCGCGTCCAGCTTAAGCAGGGCGGCGGGGGAGGGGGCCCTTTTGAGCAGGGCGGCGGACGCGCGGAGCGTAACCTCGTCTTTTGTCCGCAGGCTCAAAATGGTCGACGCAAGCACGGCCCACGGGTCGTGGGAGTATTTTTCGGCAATGGTGGTAACCGATGGGTCGCCAAGCCCCTGCCGCCATGTTTTAAGCGCTGACGCGATGTCGTCCCACGCGCTGTTTTTTTCGTTCATGCCTCCAGTCTAGCGTTGACGGGCGCCGTGTTCCAGTGGCCCTGAAGCTTAGGGCCGCCGCAGGTCTTGACAAGCTCCGCCCCCGCGTCTGTCGCCAACGGCCCCCTCTTGGGCTATGAGGAACCGCCCACCCCTGCCTGCGCCGTAAAAATGTCCAGGAGGGCGGCGACTTCTTGGCCGCTGCCGCATTTGAGGGCGCGCGCTGCCAGGGCGCGGCAGTCGGCGCTTTTGCAGGCGCGCACAACGCGCTTGACGCGCGGGATGGCGGCGGGCGCCATGCTCAGCTCGTCGAGGCCGAGGCCTAAGAGGAGCGGCGTGTAGAGGGGGACGCCCGCCAGCTCGCCGCACATCGCCGCTTTCTTGCCGGCCCGGTGCGCCGCGTCAACGGTCATTTTAATCAGGCGGAGGATGGCCGGATGGGTGGGGCGGGCAAGGTAGTTGACCTTTTCGTTGCCGCGGTCGACGGCGAGGGCGTATTGTATCAGGTCGTTGGTGCCTATCGAAAAGAAATCCACCTTTTCGGCGAGGATGTCGGCGATTAACGCCGCCGACGGGACTTCGATCATCACGCCGACCTTTACGTCGTCGGGCACGGCCTGGCCCTTCTGCCGGCACTCGGCGCGCGCCTCGGACAGGGTGGCGAGCGCGGCGTCAAGCTCCTCGACGCCGGATACGAGGGGAAACATGATCTCGGCGTTCCCGCCTGCGGCCGCGCGCAGTATCGCGCGAAGCTGGACCTTGAACAGCTCCGGCATGGCAAGGCTTACCCGTATCGCGCGCCAGCCTAAGAGAGGGTTTTTCTCTTCTTTAAGGGAGAGGGCAGGCAGCATCTTGTCGCCGCCCATGTCGCAGGTGCGGATCCTCACGGGCTTGGCCCCCATGCCCCGGACAAGCGCGCGGTACGCGTTAACCTGCATCTCCTCGTCGGCCGCCCCTCCCGCGCTCATAAAGAGAAACTCCGTGCGGAAGAGGCCGACGCCCTCCGCCCCGTGGCTCAGGGCCTTGCCGGCGTCCTCCGGCAGCTCGATGTTGGCGCACAGGGCGATGCGCTCCCCATCGGCCGTCCGGGCTGCCAGGCTGGAGAGCGCGCGGTCTTCGGCCTTTACCCGTTCGTTTTCGTCGATGGCCCGCCGGTGCCCTTCCAGCTCGGCGGCGTCGGGATTGACGATCACCCTGCCTGAATCGCCGTTTACGATTAAAACATCGCCGTCGCGAATCAACGCCGTCGCGTTGGAAAGCCCCAGCACCGCGGGAATCTCGAAGGAGCGCATCAGGATGGCCGTGTGGGAGGTGCGGCTGCCGGAGTCCGTCGCCAGAGCCTTCACCATGCGTTTATCCATCGCAAGCGCATCCGAAGGCAGCATATCGCGGGCCACGACAATCACCTCTTCGTCGAGCTTTTCCAGCGGCGACCCCCCCGTCCCAAGCAGCGCATTCGTCAACTCAGCCGCAACGTCCGAAATGTCCGCAGCCCGCTCCCGCAGATACGCATCCTCGACGGCAAGCAGCCGCTCGGCCATCTCGCCTGCAACCGCGCAGAGCACGCATTCAACATTTTTAAGCTCTTTCTGGAGGCCGGACAGCACCCTCTCCTTCAAGTCAACATCCTCGACCATCAAAAGACGCATCTTCAGAATGTCCGCCTCTTCCCCGTTCCCCTCTTGCTCGGAGGCCGCCAGACGAGCGCGCAACTTCAGCCCCACAGCCTCCGCCGCCGCCTCGAAACGCCGCCGCTCCCCGTCCACCGCCGCCGCTTCAATCGCGTAACAAGGCGCCTCCGGCGCGTCCTGTGCAAAAACCCACGCCTTGCCTATCGCAATGCCGCTTGACGCGGCAACACCAAAAATCTTTTTCATACTGTGCCGACACCCTACCCCGTTTGCCCAAATTGGGCAAGGCGCCAGCGCCAGCGCCACAGGCGCTTTTTGCGCCCTACGGGGCTAAGCCCCCAGCGCTACGCCTTGGAGCCGCGAGCGGCGTTCCCCAGCCTTCGGCTTTGCTTTCACAGAGAAGAGAAGAGAGGAGGAGGGGGGAGCCCCCCCCTACGCGCGCACTTCGTTGCGCGCTACCCCCCCAGCGGGAGGGCGCGCCCCCCCGCAACGCCCCCCCTTCACAAGGACTCTTGACAGAACCGAAAACCCATGCGATAATGAAACCATGACGATAAACAGAGACCGTAAGACCCTAGCTATTGACTCTTCGCGCGCGCGCGCGAGGGGCCGTACGAACGTACGAACGTACGAACGTACGAACGTACGAACGTACGAACGTACGAACGTACGAACGTACGAACGTACGAACGTACGAACGTACGAACGTACGAACGCGATTATA
>JAITNO010000026.1 GCA_031290405.1 Spirochaetaceae bacterium | reverse complement strand
GGGGCTTGACAGTGTTTTCTAGCCCAGTATAATCGCGTTCGTACGTTCGTACGTTCGTACGTTCGTACGTTCGTACGTTCGTACGTTCGTACGTTCGTACGTTCGTACGTTCGTACGTTCGTACGTTCGTTCGGCCCATCGTCCCCTCGCGCGCGCGCGCGAAGAGTCAAGAGCTAAGGTCATACAGTCCCTGTTTATCATGCCATCCATTGTCGCATGGGGTTTTATTTTTGTCAAGAGGGAAGTGCAAGGGGGGCTGGGAGGGGTGTAGCGGCCTACGGCGCCGCGCGAGGCTCTCCAGTTATAGCCAACTACTCATCGTCAGCCGTCCTCAGTTCCACCTCGCGGCTCAAGTCCAGAACAGCCTTAACGCGCTCCTCATTGGGAGTGAGCCATGGGACGAAAAAAGAGTACACTGGAAAGCGGCGGGAAGGGAAGCCATTTCACCTGCGAACAGCGGCGGATGTTGGAGGCGCTGTGGAAAGGCAGGGTGCGGAAGAGCGGGCGGCTCTCCACGGCGGGCGGCTCTCCCTTGACAAATTTCAGAAATTGCCATAGAAGTAGTGATTGTTCCGCCATAAGGCGGCAACAATCAGAAAACTATCGTACTTTATAAGGAGCATCTATGTCCGGACACAGCAAATGGGCAAAAATCAAACGAGCCAAGGGCGCCGCCGACGCGCAGAGGGGCAACCTCTTTACCAAATTGATTAAGGAAATCTCGATAGCCGCGCGGATGGGCGGCGGCGACGCGGAGGGGAACCCCCGCCTCCGCACGGCAATCATCAAGGCGCGCGGCGCCAATATGCCGAAAGACAACATCGACAGGGCAATCAAGAAGGGCACCGGCGAACTCGCCGGCGTCAATTACGAAGAGCTTACCTACGAGGCGCGGCTCGGCGAGGCCGCAATACTCATCGAGGTGCTCACCGACAACAGAAACCGCGCCGCAGCCGACGTGCGGAACCTCATCGTCCGCGCCGGCGGCGAACTGGCCAAATCAGGCTCGGTCTCCCGCCTCCTTACCCGCAAAGGCGTCATCACGCTGGACGGTGAGAAATACACCGAAGACCAGGTGATGGAGGCCGCCCTCGACGGCGGCGCGGAAGACGTCGCCCTCTCGGACGGCGTTATCGAAGTTACCAGCGCCCCCGAAGACTTTGAGTCTGTGGCGCAGGCGCTCGAGGCAAAAGGCTTCGAGACGACCGGCGCCGAAATCAGCATGGCCCCCGAAGCGCCGGTAACCCTCGACAAAGATGCAACGGGAAAGGTGCTTCGCCTCGTCGACAAGCTCGAAGAAACCGACGACGTGCAGAACGTCTACACGAATATCGACGTACCCGACGACTACGAAGAGTAAACGGCCCGGACTATGGACTTCATCGTCATCCTGCAACACAGTCTATGTCAATTTAACTTTGCCAGGGAAGGCAGCCTTACAAAAATAGCCTTTCTTGACGACTTCGCCGTTCAGAGTAAAATGCGTTCTCAGGAAGAAGAAGGGTTGAGCGACGAAGAATGGGACGCTTTGGAACAGAAGCGGGCAGAAGAGGACGAGGCCGAGGACGAAGAAGAGGACGAGGACAGTTGGGAAGCCCGTCTGGGCCTGGAGAAAGGCGGCAGGAAAATCATCATGACCGATGAGTACGTCAAGGCGTTTGGGGCGTGCTTTGAAGACTTTATCAATTCCGAAGACCGCATACTGATCTGCGACTTTTCATTCCCCATCGCCGACAGGATCTCCGCCTCGGTGGAACAAGTGCAAAAGGATTACCCCGGCCTTTATTTTTATTGCGTTGTTTTTTCCCACGACGACGAAGACACCATCTATATGAACAGCAGCCGCCCTCCCGAGAACAGCCTCGGCTGGAGGAATTGGTATAAAGAACACATCGGACGCCTCTACTCCGTCTATCATTTTGTTGACATCCCCTACGGCTTTGTCCTGAACGACGAATACCTGTGGGGCCTCGTCGACAAAGAAAACCCGCACCTGCCGGACAGCCGCGATCGCCGGAAATGGCTCGGCAATGCCGTGCGCCGCTGTGAACGGGGCTTTGCGAGAGGAGCCCAGGAAATACGCGAAGAGATAAAGAAAGAAAACCGCAAGCCTCCAAGCGAAAAGGAGGAGACATAACGACCAATTATCTATTAACCCAAATCAAGCTGCCGCCCCGCAAGAACACGCGGCCGCATTATTTTTTCATTCTGGACAACGATGTAAGCTCTTTCGAGTTTGGCAAAGACTTGGAAGAACACCTCTACCGGTTTAACAGCGACCGGCTTTATTACATGGAGAAGTACGTAGACGACCCCAAAAGCATCACCTCCGAGTCGGCCTCCGTCATCTTCAATGAGGAAATGCAGAAGTTGTTTGCCGACCCGATGCGGACTTTGGTTTTCGCCAAGTCGCAGATGTCGGTCATCGGCGGCCTCAAACTCGCCGCCAACGAATATGAAAGGCGCTTTGCCAGCCACTGGTTTTTTGTCTCGTTTTTCCACAACGACAAGGACACGGCAAAACTGCCCGTAACCCATCCCCGTTACGCCGACCCCATTGAAGAAAAAGCACAGTGGATCCTTGACATGACCGAATTCCCCTTCGTAAAAAAAGTGGAGATTCCTTTAGACAAGGTCATCACCCTCAAGTACCTCAAGAAACTGTTCAGGGATTTTGCCTAAGGAAACGTTGATTAACATGGAAACATGAAAGGACCGACGATGCAGGAATATGAAATCGTATGATTGAGATTAGACTTTCAACCGAATTTACTGCGTCTCAACCTAAGGATGATGCGTTCGTTCTTAATTTAAGTTAAGAAACACTTTGGGAAACCGTATCGGTTTGCTTGGTAAAAGAGCAAAACGCTGATATATTCAACTTGTCGTTAAACAGCCAATCCCAAGAAGGCGTTTGGGAACCTATCGAAGCTGGTTTAGCCGTATTGTTAAAATTTCTTGCAAATGCTTTAACGGCAGATAAAGACATTATTATAAAGCGAATAACGAAAAATGAAGTTACAAACACGAAAGAGGAAACACAAGTTATAGAAAAAATCAGAGAGCAAAGGGTTAAAGTTAATTTTTCAAATACGGATGACAAAGATGTTCTCGTTAATTTACACAATGTAATGGGTGTCTGTCCCCGCACGGCGGGGTGAACTGCCTGCTCATGCGGGGGGTCTGCGGCGTATGCGAATTGCGGTCTGTCTGAGGTGGGGGCTTGACTAATCTTGATTTCAGTTTTATAAACACGAGTGTTTTACTAGGAATAGAAAAACACATTCAGTAGGAATGAAATGAGCGGTTCCGGCGGATACGGGGACAGAGGAGGAGCATGATGACGGAAGAAAAAGAACCAAGAGAGGCTTTGGACGCGGGGAGCGTCCGGCAGCTGAACGATATTCTTTCGACGTTGCGGCACGGCTCTGTCACGTTGGTGATCCAGAACGGCAGGGTGGTGCAAATTGAAAAGAACGAGAAGATTCGGCTTTCGTAGCCGAAAGGAGCAAGAAGGATGAACACAGCAAAGCTTACGGTGGGTCTGGGAGGCCCCCGGCCTCCCAGCGGGGGCGTTGCGGGGGCTGGCCCCCGCTGGGGGGGTAGCGCGCAACGAAGTGCGCGCTCAGGGGGGCGCGCCCCCCTCCTAAACGCATTGGTGGCGGAAAAGATTCGGGGGATGAAGGACGGTTGGGTGTCGGTGATTAAACAGGACGGGCGCGTGATGCAGATTGACGTGTGCGAACGGTTCGCCGGCAGGTGGGGGCGCGCATGAGCGCGGGCGCCCGTGCGGAGAACGCGCTTAAATCGCTGCGTCATCCCTGCTTTGGCGGCTGCGGGGCAGGCTACGCGCGGATTCACCTGCCAGTTGCGCCGCAGTGCAACATCAAGTGCGGCTACTGCGTGCGGAAGTTTTCCTGCGCGAACGAGAGCCGCCCGGGCGTCTGCGCCCAGGTGCTTGAGCCCGAAGCGGCCTTGTCGCGCTACCTCGACGTGAAGCGCGAGCTGCCCAAGCTGAGCACGGTCGGCATCGCCGGGCCGGGCGACGCGCTGGCCAACAGCGCTCAGACCTTCGAGACGCTGCGCCTTATCCGCACCGCCGACCCCGACGCCGTGTTCTGCCTCTCCACGAACGGGCTACTCTTGCCGGATAGTGTGGAAGAGCTCGTCGCGCTGGGCGTCAGCCACCTGACCGTCACGGTGAACACGCTGGACGCCAAGACGGGGCGGCGCATCTATCAGTTCGTCGAGTGCGGGGGCAGGCGTTTTCGCGGCGAAGAGGCGGCGGCGCTGCTCCTGCACAACCAGCTTGAAGGCATCCGGCGGGCGGCCTCGGCGGGCCTCGTCGTCAAGGCCAACATCGTCATGCTCAAGGGCTTGAACGACGACGAAATCCCCGCCGTCGTCGCCGGCGTGAAGGCGGCCGGCGCGGCGGTCTCCAACATCATGCAGCTCATCCCCGTCAAGGGCAGCCTCTTCGAGAACGTCCCGCTGGTGAGCAAGGCGGAGCTGGACGCGATGCGGAAGCGCTGCGAAGCCATCCTCCCCCAGATGTACCACTGCCGCCAGTGCCGCGCCGACGCCATTGGCACGCTGGAGCGGGACATCTCCCGCCGTTGGACGGCGCCGGCGGAGGAAGCCCTCTCGGCCCCCACCACAAGCTCGGCGTCTGAACAGCCTTGTCGAGGGAGCGCAGACCACAAACTTGAAGCGTCTGTCACCGGCTCAACGCCAGGGGCCGCGCCAAAAAGATTCGCGGTGGCTACGTCCAACGGAACGCTGGTCGACGAACACTTCGGCCATGCGCGCGCCTTCAGCATCTACGAGTATGCCGAGGGGGTCGCGCGCCTCGTCGAACGGCGCGACGTGGCCGCATTCTGCGGCGGCGCCGAAGACTGCGGCGGCCGCCACGACCGCATCGCCGGCGTCGTCAAGACCATCGAAGACTGCGAAGCGGTGATAGTCCTCCGCATCGGGGAAGCTCCCCGCTACGAACTGTCCCGCCGCGGCATCAAGGTCTTCGTAACCTACGACTACGTGGAAAACGCCGTCCGCGAGGCAGGCGGCGAGGCCGCTCTTAACCTTCCGCTTGATAAGAGAAGCGGGGGTACGACCGACAACGTTACATGCGTTCAATAAAAGAACGAGAGAAAAAACCAATTGACCCTAATAGGAGGCGTCGTAGACGCTTCCAACCCTCCGTTTAGTAAGAAAACGGGGAAAAAAACCAGTTGCTATTATAGAGGAGAAACATTATGGCAAAATTAAGACAAGTTGCGATTTACGGAAAAGGCGGAATCGGCAAATCAACCACAACGCAAAACCTAAGCGCCGGCCTCGCCGAGGCAGGCAAAAAGATCCTCGTCGTCGGCTGCGACCCCAAAGCCGACTCGACGCGGCTCCTGCTCGGCGGCCTCCACCAGAAAACCGTCCTGGACACCATAAGGGACAACCGACAAGGCGTCACCCTCGAGCAGCTCGTAAAACCAGGCTACCTCGGCATACGCTGCGTCGAATCAGGCGGCCCCGAACCCGGCGTCGGCTGCGCCGGACGGGGCATCATCACCGCCATCGAAATGCTCGAAAACCTCGGAGCCTACACCGAAGACCTCGACTACGTGTTCTACGATGTCTTAGGCGACGTCGTATGCGGCGGATTCGCCATGCCCATACGCGAAGGCAAAGCAAAAGAAATCTACATCGTCGCCTCCGGCGAAATGATGTCCCTCTACGCCGCCAACAACATCTGCAAAGGCATACGCAAATACGCAACCAAAGGCGAAGTCCGCCTGGGCGGCATCATCTGCAACAGCCGCAACGTGGACAACGAAATCGACCTGCTCCGCGCCTTCGCAGGCGCCATCTCCAGCCACCTCATCTACTCCGTCCCGCGCGACAACATCGTTCAACACGCCGAAATCAACCGCAAAACCGTCATCGACTACAACGGAGGGCACCCACAAGCCGCCGAATACCGCGCCCTCTCACAAGCCCTCGACGCAAACCAACAGTTCGCCATCCCCACCCCCATCGACGCCGACCAGCTCGAAAAGCTCCTCCTTGAGCACGGCCTCCTCGAGATGCCCGAATATAAGATTTAACACAGGAGGGGGGCGCGCCCCCCTCCCATCGCCTTCCTCTTCGCAAGTAGTCAGCGTTTTGCCTAAAGATGCCGATAATAACGGATATGAATGCGAAAGAGATGAATGCGCTGGCGGCGCTGTACGGCGGCGACCTAAATGAGTGCGCTTTCGAGCCGGTTTCGGCGGGCAAGAGTTCTTTTATCCTCGCGTTGCAACGGGCAAGCGCGTTTAAGGGAGTGACGAAGCTCGTCCTGCTGGTGAAGGAGGACTTTGACGAGGCGACGCTGCCTCCCTTCCTCGACAGGCTCGTCCTGGTGCGCGCCGCGTCGTGGAACACGAAGACGCTGCTGGAGGCGATTGTCCGCGAGGGGCAGGGCTTCGACCTGGTCTATTTTGCCTGGGCGGACAGCCCGTTGCTCGACGCGGAGCTTGCCGAAGCGCTCTTCACGCGGCTGGGACGCTATGCGGCGGACTATGCCTACGCCGACGGCTGGCCGGCGGGGCTCGCTCCCGAGCTGCTCCTCCCCAAGACGGCTCTTGCCTTGCGCAAGCTGAACGCGGATGAGGAGCTGCCCGTCGAGCGCGGCTCCCTGTTTGCCGTGTTGCAGAAGGACATCAACTCATTTGACATCGAGACCGAGCTCTCTCCCGTCGACCTGCGTCCCCATCGGCTCACGCTGGCGGCGGATTCCAAGCGAAATCTGCTGTTGGTGCGGCGTTGTTTTGAGCTGCCCTGGAGGGGCTTTCAGTCTGCCGAAGAGCTTGCGCTGAAAAACCCCCGCCTCTTGCGCACCCTGCCGGCGTTCTTCCCCATCATGGTGACGAACGCCTGTCCGCAGAGCTGCCCCCACTGCCCGCACGGTGAGGGGCTGGGGGCGGGGCGGCAACGGGAAGGGGAAGCCTTCATGCCGCTGGAGACATTCGACGCGATAATCGAGAAGATAGCCCGTTGGGTCGGGGATGCCGTCATCGACATCTCGCTGTGGGGCGAGATCGCCCTGCATCCGCAGAAGCTACTCCTCATTGAAAGCGTCTTGCGGCGGCCGCCGCTTTCCCTCGTCCTGGAAACCTGCGGAGTAGGTTGGAAGGACGAAGACCTGGACGCCGTCGCCGGCCTCCTTACACAGAGCGCCCCGCGAAAGGGACAAGCGCTTTCGTGGATAGTCTCGATGGACGCGCTTCAGGGGGAGCGGTCCGCGGCGTCAGGCGGGGAGGGCCCCGCGACAGCCCAGGAGTTCGCGCGCAAGGTACAGACGCGCTTCCATCCGAACGCGTACGTCCAGATCCTGCGCCGCCTCGGCAACGAAGAGGACGTGGAGGCGTTCTACCGTCACTGGACCAGCCAAGGCGCGAACGTCATCGTACAGAAATACGATGATTTCTGCGGCGCGCTCCCCGCTCTTCGCGCAGGCGACGTCAGGCCGCTAAGGCGGCAGCCGTGCTGGCACATCATGCGCGATATGCCCATACTGATTGACGGCGCCGCCGTCTCGTGTCGAGAGACGATCGCCTTGGACGACGACGAAAAGCGCCGCCTTACCTGGGGCAACATGGCAAACGAAGAGCCGGACGCCGTCTGGCGGAACGGACAGGCCCTCTACGACAGCCATTGCCGGGGCGACTACAGCCCCTTGTGCGGCAGATGCGATGAATACTACACGTACAACTTTTAACGACGGCGAAAGCAGGAGGCGCAGACGGGCGGCCCTAAGCGACAACCCCCTGCCCGCCTACACCGTCGTCGGAGGCAAAGAGCGGGGAGGGGACACCGGCCTGTCCGCCATCCTGCTTAACCGCGGCTCGCGCTATCCCAGGCGCTCACTCTTTGCGGAGCTTGAGAAAGCGGGCTTCGACGCCATCGTCTCCATCGAGCTTTCTGTGGAAACATACGATTTGGACGCGCTCTCGACCCAGTTCCCCTCCGTTACGTTCATCCTTTTGCCCGGATCGCTCAACGTCGGCTGCCAGATCAACATCGCCGCCTCGGAAGTCAAGGGGCCCCTCTTCTTCGTCCTCTGGAACGACTTAAAATTCCTCTACGGCGGGTGCGCCGCCAAGATAGTCGAGCGCCTCCTCGTGCCCTTCGACAAGGCCGCCGAGGGAGCGGCGTACGGAGGCGCGGCAAAAACGCGGATGTTCAAGCGATTCTGCACCGTACCCGTCTTTCAAAACCCCGACTTCGAGGCGCTCCCCACCGCCTCAAACCCCGTCCTGATAAAAAAGACCCTCGAACTCGCCCCGTCCACCCCAGAAAAAGAGGACGCCCCCACCCTCTACCCCTACGACGCCGTCGGCGTCTACGACAAACAGCGATTCCTGGAGCTCGGCGGCTTCGACCGAGGGATGCGCAACGAATACTGGCAGCTCCTCGACTTAGGCTTCCGCGCGTGGCTCTGGGGCGAAGAGATCCGCTGCACTCAATTTATCCGCCTGCGCCACGAAGGCCCCATAAAAATAGAAGATTCCAGCGCGGACGAAAGCAAACGCCGCTTCACCCTTAAAAACCTCTCCCCCGTCCTCCGCTACGACGCCGAAACCACCGGCCTCTACGCCCACCTCCCCCTGCGCAGCCTCTGGCGCTTTTTAAGCCAAGC
>JAITNO010000155.1 GCA_031290405.1 Spirochaetaceae bacterium | reverse complement strand
CCGCAGACGAAAGGTTCATACGATCATTGAACAGGCGTCCGAGCAGGTTGAAAAGATTCGCAAGAGCGCGTACGACGCTCTGGTTTCGATGGATAAGGTTCTAAGCGGAATTGCCGGCGGGTCCCGGAGCCCCAGATACGATACGCTTGGCAACCTTGCGAAGATATGCGGCAAGGGGACGGCGTTCATGGACGGGCTGGCGATGGCGATAAAGAACATTCGCACCGCCGTCCAATTGATGGGTGACATAGACCGGGCGGACGACGTAGAAGATTAAATCGTGAACATTGCGCCTTTTGAATTAACCTACACCAATGATTACGCCGAGTTCTATTTTTCTTTTAACGGGAAAAAGGTTGACGGCGCGCGCTGCGTCATCTCGACAAAGGCGGCCGGCGACATGGGCTTGGATCATCCTGAAAACAGGATGGCGTTGTACGAAAAGCTGGGCGTTGATTCAGGCAGGGTTTTTTCCTGCAAACAAACGCATTCGCGCGAGGTCGCACGGGTGCGATGCGGCGAAACGGAGCTTGTGCGATGCGCGGACGGTCTTCTGGGCGCTCCTGCGGCGATACTGGCGGTAACTGTTTCCGACTGCCTTCCGGTGTATCTCTGCGATACGGCGCACAATGTCTTTGCGGTCTGTCATTCGGGCTGGAAGGGTACCGGCATCGCGGCAAACGCGCTGCGTCTTATGGAAGAAACGTACGGCACGGATGCGGGGGATGTTTCGGCGATCCTGGGGCCGTGCATACAGGGTGACGTCTACCAGGTTGAGCGCGCGCGGGCGGAAGAGTTTCACGCTCATTTTGGCAGAGGCGGCGCCTATCCGCTTGGAGAGGCGGTGCGTGAAGCGGCGGCGGGCGGCGTAAAAGAATACTCTATTGATATGCGGGCGGCAAACGCCCATATTCTTATCGCAAGCGGCGTGAAAAACATCATGTATTGTACGAATTGCACGTTCACGGATGAAAGGCTTGGCTCCTTCCGCCGCGAAAAAGAGGGCTTTACCAAGATGTTGGCTATGACGGGGAGTTTTTAAGCATGGACGAAAAATCATTCTGGAAAGAAAAAATCGGCGCCGCCTTGAATCGGGCGCTGAAGGACTTGACGATGGACGGGGCGGTGCACGCCGAAGACGTTATCGTTGAAATCCCGCCCAAGCCGGAGATGGGAGACCTGGGTTTCCCGATGTTCCCTTTCGCGCGGAAGTTTAAGAGGTCGCCGCCGCAGATCGCCGCTTTGGTTGTGGAAAAAATCAAAGCGGACCCCGTCGGCGGCGCGGAGGCGTTCCCGCTTGGGCCGTATGTCAATGTTAAGCTTGACCGCGCACAAACGGCCGCGCGCGTGATAGACGCGGCGCTTAACAACGCGGATGATTTTTTTAACAGGACGAGTTTGCGCGGCAAAAGGATCATGGTTGAATTTTCAAGCCCGAACACCAACAAGCCGCTGCATCTGGGGCACCTCCGCAACGACGCGCTGGGGGAGAGTCTTTCCCGCATACTTGCCGTCTGCGGCGCCGAAGTGCGGAAGGTTTGCATCATAAACGACAGGGGCATACACATCTGTAAGTCGATGCTTGCCTACAAGGAGCATGGCAACGGGGAAACGCCCGAAACGGCGCGTGTAAAGAGCGATCATTATGTCGGCGCCTGGTATGTGCGCTTTAGCGCGATGGAAAAAGAGGATAAAAACGCGCCCCTGCGGGCGCAGGAGCTCCTGCGCAAATGGGAAGCCGGCGACGGGGAAACGGTCGCGCTCTGGAAGAAGATGAACGAATGGACGGTCGACGGGATGAAGGAGACGTACGACAGAACGGGCGTCTCTTTTGACGCCTATTATTTCGAGAGCGACACCTATCTGCGCGGCAAAGAGGAAGTGTTGAAGGGATTGGAAAAAGGGCTCTGGGTGAAAGAGGCCGACGGCTCCATCCAGGCTGATTTAACGGCGGAAAACCTCGATAAAAAAGTGCTGTTGCGTAAAGACGGCACATCGCTCTATATAACGCAGGATTTCGGCACGGCGATTCTCCGCCACGACGATTGGGCGTTTGACAAACTTGTGTATGTCGTCGGCAGCGAACAGCGGTATCATTTTCAGGTGTTGTTCATCTTGCTTGCCAGGATGGGATTCCCCTGGACGAAAGACCTCCATCATCTGTCCTACGGCATGGTGAACCTTCCCGAAGGCAAGATGAAGAGCCGCGAAGGCACGGTCGTCGACGCCGACGATCTGATCGATCAACTGCGCGACATGGCACTTGCCGAGATTAAAAGCAAAGACCGCGAAGAACTTGTCGGCGACGCGAAGCAAACGGCGGAAAAAATCGCGCTGGGGGCGTTGCACTACTACCTTTTGCAGGCGTCGCCGGAACGCGATATGCTCTTCGACCCGAAAGAATCGCTGGCGTTCAACGGCAACACGGGGCCCTATCTTCAGTACATGGGCGCGCGGATCTCGTCTATATTGCATAAGGATGAGGCGAAACAATTGCTTGATTGCGGCGGCGCCGGCGTTCAGCTTGGGTTGCTGGTTTCCGACGACGAATGGGAGCTTGTCAAAACGATAGCCGCCTATCCGGCGGCCGTCGAGGCGGCGGCGCGGGAGATGAACCCTTCGCTGCTCACCTCGTATCTTTACGAGCTTTCAAAACGCTTCGCCCATTTTTATCACGAATGTCCCGTGCTCAACGCGGACGACGCAGCGCTCAGCCGTGCGCGGCTTGCCCTGTGCCGCGCCGTGCTCGCCGTGCTGCGCGCCGCGTTCAATCTTGTCTGCATTCCGTTTTTGGAGAGCATGTGACGACGAGCTCCCATTGGGTTGCGATCATTCCCAGGAGCATCAGGAAAAAGCCCGTCAGCTTCGCGGCGTTCACCGGTTCTGACATAAAGAGTATGCCGCCTATCGCGGCGAACACCGATTCCAGGCAGAGGATGATCGAGGCGTGAGCGGGCGGCGCGTATTGCTGGGCCACGACCTGCAAGGTGTATGCCAGACCCGCCGAAAGCAAGCCGCCGTATAAAATCGGCGCAAGGCCTGCGCGTATCGCCTGAAAGCTAAACCCCGGCCGGAACAGTTCCGGCCCAAGCGGAACGCCCAAAGCCGCCGCGTCGGCGGTTGCCCCCACCAGGCCGGCAACATCGAAAGCCGCCGCGGCGAGCGCCAAGACGCCGCACACGACAAACTGACCGAAGGAGAGGAGGACAGCGTCCACCTTTTTTACCAACGCATCGATCACCAGCACATGAAACGTCCAGAACACGCTGGCGACAAAGATCAGTATGTCGCCTTTATTCATGTTCCGCGCGACGCGTCCTATCGACGACGGCAGGAGCCCCAGGTTGAAATCCGTCACATTGGAAAAGACGCTGACAAAGAAAAGCCCGATGAACGCGAGGGCCGCGCCGATCCACGTCGGGACGCCCGTCTTCCTGCCCAGAAAGATGCCGAATATCGGCACCATGACGACGTACATCCCCGTGATGAAACCGCTGTTGGCCACAGACGTGTATATCATGCCGATCTGCTGAATGCTCACCGCAAAAAAGATGCAGACGCCCACGAGCGCCGACGAGAGCAGCAGTCGTTTTGTTGTCGCGCCGCCCGCCCCGTTCCGCCCGTTCCTTTTTTTCTTTTCGAGGACGAGGATCAGCGGGAGGATCGAAAGACTCCCCAGGAGGAAGCGGAGGCCGTTGTAGGTGAACGGCCCCACATAGCTCATTCCCGTTTTCTGGGCGATGAACGCGGAGCCCCATATCAGGGCGGTAAGCAAGAGGAGGCCGTCCGAGCGCAATGTTTGTTTATTCATTTAATTGACCTGCGGCTCCAGACGGGCGATCGCTTCTTTGAAGCCTGCGCCGGCGAGCTTACCGGCCACCGCCGGCACGTCTTCCGCCTTAATGTCGCCAAGCACGATTCGGTAGTATCCCTCGAACGTTTCCCACGAGGGGTTCAGGCCGGCGTTGGTAAGCCGCTCGAACGCGTCCACGGCGTTTTTCGGCACCTTGAAAGAGCCGATTTGCAGCCGGTAGACCCTCCCCGGGACAATGGGGCCGCCTTTGATGGCCGCTGTCGGAGCCGCCGCCGCAGCAGCAGGAGCCGCCGCCGGAGCCACAGCCGCCACGGGGGCCGCTACAGGGGCCGCCGCAACCGGCGCCGCCGGAAGCGCCGGAGCCGCCACAGCCTGCACACTCGGCAGGAGCGGGTTGGCCGGCGCCCCAGGCGTCGTCGCCGTCCCCCTTGTCGGCAACGGCTGGTAGGGCCCCGTCGACGGAGGACTCACATAGGCCGGCGCCGGAGACATCTGCAAGCGCAGCGGCTGAATCTGGGTCGGCGCCGCCGCTTCGAGCGTCATTGCCCCCGCCCCCCCCGCCGTCGCAGAGCCAGGGGACGGCACCGGAGAATAATCCGCCCCCTCGGCCGCCGCGGCGCCGCCGCCAGACGGAGGAATCGCCGCCGCAACAGCGCCCCCCTCCAGCGCACCGGAGGCCGCCGCAGAGCCCCCCCTCGGCGCCATCTCAAGGCGAACCTGCGCCGTCCCGATTTCCACAATGCCCAGCCTCTCCGCCGCCGCCCGCGACACATCAATAATCCTGCTCTTGACGAACGGGCCGCGGTCGTTCACCTTCACCTGCACCTGATTGTTGTTGTTCAGGTTGGTAACCGTAAGCACCGTGCCAAAAGGCAGCGTAAGGTGCGCCGCCGTCAGCAGCTCAGGGTCGAAGAGTTCCCCCGACGCCGTAGGCCGCCCGGCAAATTCCGCGCCGTACCACGAAGCAAGTCCTTCTTGACTAAAGCCGTTGCGCTCTGGCAAAGGCTGATTTTGCGCTCCGGCAAAAGCAGCCGCACACAGGTAGAAAGAAAAAACCACGATAATCTTTTTCATACTTCCAAGTATCGGCGCAATGAAAGCGCATATCAAGTCTTTTACAACAGGAGGGAGGCGGCCGCTTTTTTGGTGCGCCCAGCATGAGCAACGGCTAGGGACGCGCCGAAAACGTGAAGCTTGTCCTTCCGTCCGTTATAGCGGACGGCTTTCCCTCTTCCTTCTTTAAGGAGCATCGCATGAAAGCACACGTACCATTACAGGCCCCTTAGGGGCATAACCTCTTCCCCCCACACACTGCTACTGCCGCATCAGCGCGATTATCCTGACGCTGCCGTTGCCGGTGTGAGCGCCCGCGCCGTTTGCCGGAGGCGTTACGTTGGTGAACATTCCGTCGCCTGTGTCGGCCCAGGTTGAGCCGCCGCCGGCTGATTGGGCGGCGATACCACCGTATGCGCCATAGTAGCCGCCGCCGCCACCACCACCGCCTTGATAAGCGCTGCCATTGCCATTGGAACCGGCGCCGCCTATGCCATTCGCGTTTCCGCTTACTAAGGTAGCGCCTGCGCGGCCTGGGTTGCCACTCGTCGAGATACCAGCCCCCCCGCTGCCGCCCGCGCCGTTCCCCGCATTTCCGCCCGTCATGGCGTGACCGGTGACTTGCTGTGAGCCTCCACCTCCACCGCCCGCGACGATTATTCTCGTTGCATAATCGCCGCCGACTGTTCTTATATCTGTCGCGCCCCCGCCGCCGCCACCGGCATTGGTACCGGTGTAAACGTCACCGCCTTTGCCGCCGCCATTAAAACCGCCGGTACCGCCGGTAGCGCTGGCGCCGCCTGTTTGGTTCCCGCCCGCGCCACCAACGTTAATCGTATACACGACGCCTTTTGCAAGATGTATCGTGCCTTTGATGTACCCGCCTTTGCCGCCCGCACCATACCCGTTACCGCCAGCGGCGCCGTTCAGTTCGATAAGGTAGTCGTCATCCCAGGGGACGACCCATTCGGTGGAGCCGGGCGTAGCGCTCTTGACCAGCTCCTGCGCGACACCGTTCCCGTTGCTCACCGTATTGTTGTCAAGCAGCGTCCACAGAACGTCAGTCAGCGGCATGATGACGGCGGCCCCGGTCGTTCCTTCTATGATGATCCTCGTTTGCTTGATGGCCGCGTAACTGTTCGCCGAAGGGATGCCCCCCAGCGTGATTTTTGCGCCAGGATAAACGGGCAGCGTTGGGTCGACGCCCAGGCGGACGGTGTAGGCGCCATACTTGCCCGCCACGCCGTTGGTGTTGAGGTAGGTGAGGGCCGCCGCCAGGTCGTTCGCGCTCGCGCCGGTCATACCGACGCCGGCAATCGGCCAGGGGTTGTTATCCTCGTAGAGGCCGGCGGGGCGCGCCGCCGCGTCCAC
>JAITNO010000021.1 GCA_031290405.1 Spirochaetaceae bacterium | reverse complement strand
CGACGGCGCACTTCAAGATGGAATACGCCCCCTTCGGGCTGGCGGACAACGCATCATGGACGGCGGCCACCGGCAACGCGGCCCCCGTCTGGACCATCCGCAACGGCCTGAACGACGATCCGCAGAACGCGGACACGGACGTTGCCAACTACGGCAAAAAAGACGATCAAGGCGTACTGATAAAGCCCGCCGCCAACGCCAACGGCGCCATCAGCGTGGCCGTGGTCAATCCGGCGGCCTCTCTGGGGGCGGGGCTCTACGAGGACGGCAACCCCTGGCCGATTGCCGGCGTCGGTATGACCAGCGCGAGCGCGAACGACCTGGCGGCGGCCCTCACCTACCTCAACACCAACGGCGTGGCGGCCAAGTATGGCGCCTACACCATCCGCTTGGGCGTCGACCCGACGCTGCCCGCAGACCCTGACTTAAAGAAGATCATCCTGGGGGACGGCACGAGCGGCGCCTCCTGGGAGTACCCCGACATAACAAGCACCGCGCTCATCCTCGAAGAGGTGGTGCCTGTCGTCATGCCGGTGAGGGATCTCCTGTGGACGCTGAGCAAGGGCAACACGGTGCGCTACGGGAGCAACGTGGCGCAGTCTCAGTATAGGGTAAGCGATGGCCTGGTGTATGACTTTAGTGAAGGCACCGGCTACGAGGTGCTCATATTCACCGGAGGAAGCGGAAGCGTGCTATTAACGGCGCCGCTTGTTGACCTGCTCGTGGTCGCAGGCGGCGGCAGCGGCGGCGGCAACAGCAGCCAGGATGGTGCGGGCGGCGGCGGCGCGGGCGGCCTTGTCTACAAAAAAGACTTCGCCGTGCAGGCTGGCGCCTACACGGTAACAGTCGGCGCGGGCGGCGCCGCCGTCCCCGCTGCTATATTCCAAAACGGAAATCCAGGAAATCCGAGCATATTCTGGATTAGCTCGGCGGGGGCAGCCGTCAACGGTCTTTCGGATAACGGCGCGAAAGCCACCGGAGGCGGTATGGGCGCTGGCGGCTTTTCAAACGCTCAAGCCGGCAGCGGCGGTTCAGGCGGCGGCGGCGCCGCAAGCATGGGTGAAGCCTACGGATATGGCGGGCTAGCAACAGGCGGGACCATCACAGGCCGTAACGGCGCCAATGGCACTACCGGTTCAGCCGGCGGCGGCGGCGCGGGCAGTCCAGGCAGCGGCAAGGCGGGCGGCGCCGGACTTGAGCTGGACATCACCGGTACGCCCTACATCTATGCCAAAGGCGGCAGTGGCGGCGAATTGGGAACCGGGAACGGCGCCGCCGGCGTGAACTTTGGCGATGGAGGCGCCGGCGGCGGTGTAAGCACCGGTACCGGCGGCGCGGGCCACAGCGGCGTGGTCGTCATCAGGTGGGCGAAGTAAGAGAGAGCAAAAGCCCCTGGCAATGAGCCGGGGGCTTTTTTTGTAGACAGAGGGGGGGGAGGGGGAGCGATCGCGCCAATCCTGGATGAACCGCTACCCCAGAAAAATCTTGGGCGCTTCCCCACGGTCGTGCTTCCCTTTTCCCCTCCCTTCGGGCATGCTCTGACGGCGCCCCACCCTGGGCATTTGTCTTGTCCGCTCGGGGAAGATTGCCCGCCCCTCGTTAATCGGCGCGTCCCCCATGAACGACGGCTCCGAAAGGCCGCCGCGCCACCCACCTTCCTACAGCGCGGCCAGCCCTTCAAGGGCCGCGTCAACGTCGCCCTCCGTCGTTCCGCGTCCGAAACTGAACCTGACCGTCCCGCCCGGATAGGTCCCCGCCGTCTTATGCGCCAGAGGAGAGCAGTGCAGCCCGCTGCGGGTAACAATGCCGTGCTCTTCAAACAGGCGCCGCGAAGCTTCCCCCGCGTCGCACCCCCGAACGACAACCGAAACAAGCGCCACGCTGCGCTCCGCCTCGCCCGTCCCGCAGAGCGCAATTTTTTTCATCGTGCGCAGCCCCGCGATAAAGCGCGCGGTAAGGGCGCATTCGCGTTCCCGTATCTTTTCCACGCCCTCCCGTAAAATCTCTTCGACGGACGCCGCAAGACTCAAGGCGCCAATCGTATTTTGCGTACCCGGCTCAAACTTATCCGGCAGAAACGAGGGGCCCTCAAGAGAATCCGAGGCGCTGCCCGTGCCCCCCCGCATCCACGGCCGCATCTCCGCGGCGGCCTCCTTCCCAAGCGCGAAGCCACCCGAGCCTGCAAGCCCGCCAAGCCCTTTGTGGCCGGTAAACGCAAGCACGTCGCAGCAGTCGCCCATCGCAATCGGCACAACGCCCCCCGTCTGCGCCGCATCCAAAACAGTCCACACGCCGTGTTCGCGGGCAACCAAAAAACATTCCGCCGCCGGCAACATCGTCCCCAGGACATTCGACGCGTGGGACATCACCAGCAGCCTCGTGTTCTTTTTTATCGCCTTGCGGACCGTTTGCGCCTCCAGAACCCCCTCCCGATCGCAACGCAGCCACTCAAGCTCAATGGCGCCGCTTTTTCGCAAGCCCTCAAGCGGACGCGCCGTCGCATTGTGTTCCACACCCGTCGCAAGCACATGGTCCCCCCGCCTCACCAGGCCGTGTATCGCCATGTTCAGCGACGCCGTCGCGCCGCTCGTGAATATCACCCTCAAAGGGTCGGCCGCGCCAAAAAGCTCCGCCACCGCCCTGCGGGCCCGCAGCGCCGTCGCTCCCGCTTCCAACCCCTCGAAATTGCGCGCCGCGTTAAGGTGCGTCCCCCCCACATATTCGCGCAGCTCCTTTGCCACCGCGGGGGACAGCTCCGGCGACGTCGCCGCATAATTCGCGTACGTCACGGCGTTATACGGTCATATCGCAATAACGCTCGACGCCTTCGCCAAACGCTGCACAATGTTCAGCATGTCGACGATGCTCCCCACCGCCAAAGCCTCCGTCAATTTATAGTAATTGGCGCAGGTCCCGCAGGTGTAAATCCCCGTGCCCTTTTCTTCCAGCGCCTTTAAGTCGGGCACCGTGTTCGCCCCCTCCGTCGTCAGCCGCGCCCCGCCGTTCAAGAAGATCACCGCCTCGGGCGGCGGGTCCAACTGCGAGAGCGAAAAGACAAACCCCTTGATAAGCAGCTTCCCAAGATCCTCCGCTCCACGCCCCAGACCGTCCGCCGTTACAAGAACCACCGGCCCCTTCCTCCCGCCTCCCGCGGCCAGAGGAGCAGTCGTCGGCGCAGCCTCAGGCCCCTCAAAAGCCCCGCCGGACGCGGCGCCCCTCACGACGCTCACCCTGTAGAGCCCCCCACCCTCGTCGGCATAGGAAAAACCGCAGCCCGTCCCCTTCGCCATCTTTTCGAGGTTCTGCACCGCCACAAAGTTGTCCACCACGACGGCAACGCCCTCAGCGTCCCGCTGCGCCAGAACCTCCCTCGCCTTCACCACCGGAATCGGGCAGGGCTGCCCCCGCATATCTAATGTTTGCATATAAGCCTCCACTGCAAAGTTTCCCCCACTCTACCCATAAAACTGAAGGGCAACAACCCTTGCGCCCCCGTTCCCCCCATCAGCGCGTCCTAAGGGAGACGATTTTATAGATGAGGAGGTCCATCAGGACGCTTGAAAACGCGGACAGAGAGCGCGTAAGGATGTCGTATTCGGCAACGAGGGACAGACACGCGTCGGCGGCGTCGCCGTAGATGCGCCGCGCGGCCGCAAAGTCTTTTTTCGCCCGCGCGTTAACGCCTATTTTCTTAAGCTCGAAGTCGTCGGGGGGGCCGCCCAAGGCCAGCAGACA
>JAITNO010000012.1 GCA_031290405.1 Spirochaetaceae bacterium | reverse complement strand
ACGCCCGCCTCAATCGACATGGCCGAAGACCGCAACAAGTTCTCAAGCCTGCTCGACAGGCTCGGCGTCGAACAGCCCCAGTGGCGGGAGCTCACCGACTTCGCCGCCGCGCGCGCCTTCGCCGCCGAAGCCGGCTACCCCGTCCTCATCCGGCCAAGCTACGTCCTGTCAGGCGCCGCCATGAACGTCGCCTGGAACGACGAAAGCCTCGACCGGCACCTGCGGATGGCCGCCTGCGTCAGCGCCGAGCACCCCGTCGTCATCTCCAAGTTCGTCGAAAACTCAAAGGAAATCGAAATCGACGCCGTAGCCAAGCGCGGCGAAATCATCTATTCGTGCATCACCGAGCACATCGAAAACGCCGGCGTCCACTCAGGCGACGCCACCGTCGTGCTTCCCGCCCAGCGCCTCTACATCGAAACCATCCGCAAAGTCAGGCGCATCTCCAGCAAAATCGCCCGCGCCCTCGACATCACCGGCCCCTTCAACATCCAGTTCCTCGCCCAGCAGAACCGCGTCCGCGTCATCGAATGCAACCTGCGCGCCAGCCGCAGCTTCCCCTTCTGTTCCAAAGTAAGCCGCGTCAACATGATAAGCCTCGCCGTAAAAGCCCTCCTCGACGAACCCTTCGAAAAACCCGCCGCCTCCTCCCTCGACCTCGAATGGGTCGGCGTCAAAGCCGCCCAGTTCAGCTTCAGCCGGCTGCACGGCGCAGACCCCGTCAGCGGCGTCGAAATGGCGTCCACCGGCGAAGTCGGCTGCATAGGAGGCGACCTCAACGACGCCTTCCTCAAAGCCATGCTCTCCGTCGGCTACCGCGTCCCCAAAAAACGCGTCATCCTCTCCACCGGCCCCATCGAAGACAAACTCGACTTCCTCGACTCCGCCAAAAAACTCGTCCAGATGGGCTGCGAACTCTACGCCTCGCACGGCACCGCAACATTCCTGTCCCGCCACGGCGTCCCCGTCGTCGACCTCCACTGGCCCCTCGAAACAAAAGACGGAGAGCCCAAAGAGCCCAACATCGAAACCCTCATCAAAAACCGCCAAGTCGACTTAATCATCAACATCCCCAAAAACAACCGCCAATCCGAACTCAAAAACGACCACCTCATCCGCCGCCAGGCCGTCGACTTCGACATCCCCCTCATCACCAACATCAAAGTCGCGCGGCAATTCATCGACGCCCTCGCCCACTGCCGCGCAAAAGGCGTAGAGATTAAGGCCTGGGAAGAGTATTGAAGGGGGTTTTTGTTGCGCCCTACGGGGCTAAGCCCCCAGCGATACGCCTTATACTTGCGGGCCGCCCTCCCCAGCCTTGTGCTTTGTTTTAGTAAAGAGGAAGAGAGGAGGAGGGGGGAGCCCCCCCCTACGCGCGCACTTCGCCCGGCGATGGGCCGTACCCGCCCCCCGCTGGGAGCCCATCCATGGTGAGCGTTCAAGATTTCCGGTCCTAAACGCGGTTTGTTCGATAGACGGAACAGCCTGCTCGGTAGACGGAACGGCTTATTCTGTCGACAGAATAGCCTATTCGGTAGACAGAATGGCTCTCACTGTCTACCGAGAGACCTGTTCGGTAGACAGTGCAACTCATTCTGTCGACAGAATTGCCTGCTCGGTAGATAGAACAACCCATTCTGTCGACAGAACAACCCATTCTGTCGACAGAGAGACCTATTCGGTAGACAGACCGGCCCGTTCGGTAGACAGAATGGCTCTCACTGTCTACCGAGAGACCTGTTCGGTAGACAGTGCAACTCATTCTGTCGACAGAATGGCCTGTTCGGTAGACTGAACGGCCCCCGCGCCGCACCGCCAAAACCGCCTGTTAAGCCGTCCAGAGGGTGTGTCGAGCTCTCCATAGCCTGCGACAACCCCTTCAGCTTTGATGGAAACAGCGGAGGAGTTCTGGGGACGGACACCGGCGGCGTGGCGTTCTAAACAAAGCTCAAAGCTGGGGGCGCAGCGCCGTAGGCCGCTGTAAAAAAGCCCAAAGCTGGGGGGCGCAGCCTGCGGACGCAAAGCCTATCGCTGGGGGCGCAGCGCCGTAGGCCGCTACAAAAAACGCCGTAGGCCGCAAAAAGCGTCTGTGGCGCCCCAAAGCTGGGGAACGCAACCCTCAAACACAAAGCCTATCGCTGAGGGCGTAGCGCCGTAGGCCGCTGTAAAAAAAGGCGCCTTGAAATGTCTGGGCGGGTGGGGGTATACTCACGCAACTTAGGTCTAAGGGGGCACAAAAATGGAAGCATCGTATCTGCAAAGGGCGCGTTACGCGTATGCGCCGAAGTTGCCGGCTTGTCTGGCCGGCGAGATTTCCAACATCAAGGTTGAGTTTGGCGAGCCGACGTCTTCGGCGTCGGACACGGAAAGCCTCAAGGCGGTTTTTAAGCATAGTTTTGGCAAGCCGATTGCGTCTTTTCGGAAGGGCGAGGGGAGTTTGAGCGCGCGTGCGCTCTCGGTCGGTGTGATTCTGTCCGGCGGGCAGGCGCCGGGTGGGCATAATGTGATTGCCGGGCTCTACGACGGTTTGAAGCGGGGCAATCCGCGCTCGACCTTGCTTGGCTTTCTGGGCGGGCCTTCGGGCTTGATCGACAACGCCTACGTCGAGCTGGACGACGAGACGGTCGACCGGTACCGCAACACGGGGGGCTTTGACATGATTGGCTCAGGCCGGGATAAGATAGAGTCGCAGGCGCAGTTTGCCGCGGCGCTGGAGAGCGCGAAGCTTCACCGGCTTTCCGCGGTGGTCGTCGTCGGGGGGGACGACAGCAATACCAACGCGGCGCTGCTGGCTGAATATTTCCTGGACAAGGGGGCGCCGATCTCGGTGATTGGCTGCCCCAAAACAATTGACGGCGACTTGAAGAATGAGTACATCGAGACGTCGTTCGGGTTCGACACGGCGGTGAAGACGTACAGCGAGCTGATTGGCAACATTATGAACGACGCCTCCAGCGCGAAGAAGTATTGGCACTTTATCAAGCTGATGGGGCGGAGCGCGAGCCACATCGCGCTGGAGGCGGCGCTGCAAACGCACCCGAACCTCTGCCTGATTTCCGAAGAGGTGGAGGATAGGCAGCTTTCGCTGAATCACATTATTGAGGAGATCTGCGAGGCGGTTGTGAGGCGGGCGCAGAACGGCCAAGATTTCGGCGTGGTGTTGATTCCCGAAGGGGTGGTGGAATTCGTCCCCGAAATGAAGAAGCTGATTTCCGAATTGAACGACATCATGGCGGCGCACGGGGAGGAGTTTGAGGGGCTGCGCTCGTTTGACGCGCAGGGGGCGTTTCTTGAGCGGACGCTTTCGCGGGCGAGCATAGCGCTGTTCGAGGCGATGCCTGAGGAGATTTCAAAGCAGCTGCTGCTGGACCGCGACGCTCACGGCAATGTGCAGGTTTCACGCATCGAGACGGAAAAGCTGCTCATCAGTCTGGTTGAAAAGAAGCTCGGCAAGATGAAGGCGCAGGGGACGTATCGGGGGAAGTTTTCACCGCTGGGGCATTTCTTCGGCTACGAGGGGCGCAGCGCCTTCCCCTCGAACTTCGACGCGGATTACTGTTACAGCCTCGGCTTCTGCGCGTTCGCGCTCATTGCGGCGGGGCTTACCGGGTATGTTTCCTTTATTCGCAATCTTACCGCAGGCGCCGGCGCGTGGCAGGCGGGGGGGGCCCCCCTCACCATGATGATGCACCTTGAAAAGCGGCAGGGGAAGAGCAAGCCGGTCATCAGGAAGGCCCTGGTCGACCTCAAGGGCAAGCCCTTCGCCGCCTTCGCCAAAGAGCGCGCGCGCTGGGCGGTGGGGACGCACTATGTGAATCCGGGGGCGATTCAGTACTTCGGGCCGCCTGAAGTGTGCGAGCGAACGACGATCACGCTGCAACTGGAGCGCGAACCGTGATCGTCGTTCGCGAATACTCAGGGCGCGGCTTCGTCGAGCGGGAAGACGTGTGCGACGGGTGCTGGGTCGACGCCCGCACGGTAAACAACACCGATCTGGTGCGGCTGGAAAAAGAGTTCGGCATCTCGCAGGAGCTCCTTACCGACCTGATGGACGCCGACGAACAGTCGCGCATCGAACAGGAAGACGAGTACACCGCGTTCATCGTGCGCGTCCCCGTCTACGACCTCTCGATGGAGATCGTCTATTACACCGTCCCGCTGGGGATCGTCCTCTTCCCCGACAAGATCATCACCGTATGCCAGAGTTCCAGCACGGCAATCGACGACATGGTGAACAACCGCTTTCGCGGCTTCCAGATGAAGAAGCAGAGCGCCTTCGTCCTCCACGTGTTGGGCCGGGCGGCGTCCGCGTATCTGAAGGCGTTGAAAGAGTTGAACCGGAACGCGAACAACACCGAGCTTGAGCTGCGAAAGTCCGTGCAGAACAGAGAGCTGATACAGCTCCTGTCGATACAAAAGTCCCTCGTCTATTTTACGACGAGCCTCAAAGCGAACGCGCTGGTGCTCGAAAAGATGCAGAAGTCGCCGTTCCTCCGCTTAAAAGAAGAAGAGCAAGACCTCCTGGACGACGTAATCACCGACAACATTCAGGCGACCGAGATGGCCAACATCTATTCTTCCATACTGACGGGGACGATGGACGCGTTCGCCAGCGTCATCTCGAACAACATGAACATCGTGATGAAGCGCCTTGCCATCATCAACATCGTGCTGATGATACCCACGCTGATATACAGCTTTTACGGCATGAACGTCGACCTGCCCTTCCAGCGGCATCCCCTCGCGCTCCTCTTTATCCTGCCTTTGAGCCTCGCCATTTCCGCCGTCGGCGTGCTCATCCTCAATTCGAACAGCTCCGCGGCAAAGCGCGGGGGGCCGGCACGGCGAATATAAGGGGAGGAGGGGGGCGCCCCACTCGTCGGATGCGGAGGGTCTCCCCGTCGGATGGGGAAGGTCTCCCCATAGTAATGCGGAAGGTCTCCCCATTACTAATGCGGAAGGTCTCCCCATTAGTAACGCGGAAGGTCCCGCTTGATGGGTGTCTGTCCCCGCTCGGCGAGCGCCCGTCCCCGCTTGGCGGGTGTTTGACAAACCTGCGACAATGTTCTACAGTCTGGCTCAGGATTAAGGAGCGGAGGCATCTTATGCATTTGGAAACGAATATTGTACGGGGCGCGGACTATTTTGAACCTCGAACGGGCGCGCTGGCTGCGCCGATTTATCAGAGCGCGAGCTTTAGGCACCCGGGGTTGGGGGAGTCGACGGGGTTTGATTACAGCAGGGTCTGCAATCCGACGCGCGGCGTGGTGGAACGGGCGATGGCGCTGATGGAGGGGGGGAAGTGGGCACTGGCGTTTGCGACCGGCATGGGCGCGATTTCGGCGATGGTGAAGGTGTTTGCGCCCGGCGACCATATCATCGTCTCTGAGGATCTCTACGGGGGCTCCTACCGCCTCCTCCACGACTACTACGCGAACTACGGCTTCCTGTTTTCGTTCGTCGACACGAGCGACTTTTCAAAGATTGTGGGGGCGACGCGCCCCGAAACGAAGGCGATCTTTATCGAAACGCCGTCAAACCCGATGATGAAGGTGAGCGACATCAGGCGCTGCGCGGAGTACATCCATACGCGCGGCGGCCTCCTTGTTACCGACAACACGTTCTGCACGCCTTACTTCCAAAACCCGCTTAGGTTAGGCTCGGACTTTGTGATTCACAGCGGGACGAAATACCTTGCAGGCCATAACGACACGCTGTCGGGCTTTATCGTTCATTCAAACGAGGACTACGGGGAGAAATTGCTGGACATCCAGAAGAGCGAGGGCGCGTCGCTCTCCCCGTTCGACGCGTTCCTGACGTTGCGCGGCATCAAGACGCTTGCGCTCCGCATGGAAAGGCATCAGGCGAACGCGGAGCGCGTGGCGCAGTGGCTCCGCGCCCAGCCTCAAGTCGAAAAGGTTTTCTACACGGGCTTCCCCGACCATCCGCAGTATGAGCTTTCGCAGAGGCAGGCGCGGGGGCACAACGGGATGGTTTCGTTCTATGTTAAGGATGCCGGCGACGTGGCGACGCTGCTCAAGAGGCTCAAGCTGATTTTGTTTGCGGAAAGTCTGGGCGGCGTTGAATCGCTGATAACCTACCCCCTTGTCCAGACCCATTCGGCGATTCCCGAGTCGATGCGCCTTTCGGCCGGCGTGAACGAGCGGCTCGTGCGGCTTTCAATCGGCATCGAACATCCCGACGACCTTATCGCCGACTTGGCGCAGGCGATGACCGGCTGATATGCGCATTTCAACAAAGGGCCGCTATTCGCTGATTGCCCTGCTCCACATTGCGCTGCTCGACAAGGGGGTCTACACGAGCACGCGGGGAATTGCCAAGGCGACCGGCATATCGGAAGGGTACCTTGAGCAACTGTTCATCCCGCTGAGGAAAGCGGGGATCATTCAGGGCGTGCGGGGGCCGCAAGGCGGCTATTACTTTGAGAAGCCTCTGAGTGCGATAGGCGTGGGGGCCATTCTTCGCGCCGTCGAGGGTTCTCTTTCGCCAACCGAATGCGTCGGCGCCAAAAACTGCCCCGCCGAGGCGTCGTGCCTAAGCTACCACACATGGAGCGAACTGAACGAGGGCATTGCCGATTGCGTCGACTCGATAACGCTCCAAGACCTTGTTGACGCATACCGGGCGGATAGGGAACCGGAGTACGCGATATGAAACTGTCTACACGGGGAAGATACGGCATTAGGCTTTTGATTGACCTGGCCCAACGGAAGAAGGAGGGGCTTGTAACGCTTGCGAGCGTGGCCGAACGGCAGCAAATTTCGATGCGTTACCTCGAACAGGTGGCGATCATCCTTCGACGGGCGGGCCTTATCCGTTCCGCAAAGGGCTCGTCCGGCGGCTATACCCTCGCCCGCGCTCCCGAAGACATTATCGTCGGCGACGCGCTCCGCGAGCTTGAAGGCGATATGCTTATCGTCGACCCGCCGATTGCAGGGGAGGTCGAAACCAAATTGCAACGCACCGTCCGCCGCGTCGTCTTTGACGTGATAAACGAACGCGTCGCGAAGATCATCGACCGCGAAACGCTTGCCGCGCTTGCCGGCATAGCGGACGGCGATTCCTATATGTATTTTATTTGAAGGCGCTTCTTGGGCGCGCTTGAAAGACTCGAGGGGGCGGCCAACATTGCCGCGCATGAGTCAATCGGCGTCGTCCGTTTAAGAAAAACGGGGAGCCTTTCGCAACAGCACATAGCGCGAGCCGGATTGGGGAACGGGAATGACGGGATGCCCCGCCGTGCGGCCCACGCCGAGCGCCTGTATGAAGTCGGCGATGGCGTCATCGAGGCTTTCCAGCGAATGCGCGTAAATTTCGATGCGTTCTTCGCTCAGGCGCCATACAAAGTCGTTCCTACACGATTTTTCATCATAGTTGATGATGATTTCGGCGTTGCCGATTTCCGGCGCATTGTTCGCATCGAACACCGGCGGCTGGCTTTTTGCCAATCCGGCGTTCTCCCGAAGCAGGGCGATGACGCGAGACAGTTCGCATATTGACTCGATGCCGTCGGGGTCGGGCGCAAGGATCTGCCAGCCCTTTGACGCTTCAAAAAAGAGCGTCCTATCGTAATTCGTCACCAGTTCCTCCAGCATCTCGCCTACGGCATTGTTTCGTATGCCGAAACGCTGATAGTCCCGCAGGGTGGCGACGGCCGATTTCCGGTCGCCGGTTTGTTGATAACAGTCGGCCAGCTCAAGATAGAGACGGTAATTTTTCGCGTCATGCCCTATCAGCTCTTTGAGCGATTGTATCGCCTCGTTAAAAGCCCCGTGCAGCTTGGCAATGATCGCAAGCCCCAGCACAGCGTAAACGTCGAATTCTATGCCGAGGGCGCAATGGTAACATTCGGAGGCTCTTTCGTAATCCCGCAGGGTGAAGTAAGCGTCTCCGACGCGAGTCAATATCACCTTGTTGCGCGGGTCCTGCGCCAGAATCATATTCCAGTAATCAAGGGCGCGAAGCGGTTGATTTAAACCGCGAAAACAGTCGGCAAGACCAAAAAGCGCGAAGAAATTGCCCTGCTCGCGCTGCAAAGCCGCATCAAAGTACGCAATGCCGTCCTCGTATGCTTTTAACTTGCGGTAACAGTTTCCTATGGACGTAAGCACCCGAATGTCCACATTCGCCATGCCGCGTGTTTTGATCATTTGCTCCCAGTAGTAAAGCGCGTCGCGGTATTCCTTAAAATCATAATGAAGGTGTCCAAGCCCGATGATAGCGTAGGCATTGTCATTTTCCAGTTCCAGCACCCGCTCATAGGTGAGCCTTGAATTCTTGAAGTCGCGAAGTTTCCGATAGGCGTCCGCAACGCGGGTAAGCACCGTGATGTTTCCCTCGTCGCGCTCAAGATACTTATTCCAAATTCCTATCGCCTTGCCATACTGACTCAGCATCTTGTAACAGTCGGCAAGACCAAAAAAAGCATAGCTGTTGCGCGGATGGTGAAGAAGGCAGCGTTCATAATACTCAGCGGCCTGCTTAAAGTCGTTGTTCCTCCTCCACGCGTCGCCCATTCCGACAAGCGCATAGTTGTTTTCGACATCCATCAAGAGGATCTCCCCAAAACATTCCTTCGCCGCTTCCAATTTATTTTCTTTAAGAAGCTGATAGCCGTTCTTTGACAGCTCGGCAATCAGCGTACTGCGGTCAAGCGATTCGTCGTGAGGCTCGACCGTGAGTTCAGGTTCCATTGTTTCCATTCAGTCCCTCATCTTCCCTTAAAAGTCCGCTAATAAATGTGGAGAATTCCGCGCAAACACAGTCCGATTTCTTTTTGTCATTTGCCAGGACGTACATTCGGAGCGCGTCGACCAGCCTGCCTTTAGATTTGTAGCAATCTCCGACGCGTGAAATCCCGTCGGAATATCCCGTTGTAATAAAAATCCGCCGCGCGTTTTCAATATCGCCGCTGTTGAAACAGACATTGCCCTTCCTGTTAAGCGCCGCCTTCTGTGCGCCATCAATATCGCTTTTGGAGCTTTCCTTAAGGAAAACCCGCTCATCTTTGAATTTCTCAAAGACGTCGCTCTTCGTTTTCGCCTTGCCCATTATACCATAACTCCCCAGAAATGTCAAAACTTATTTATGCGCCCATTATGCGCCCGAGCGGACAGGACAAATGCCCAGAGTGGGGCACCGTCAGAGCATGCCCGAAGGGAGGGGAAAAGGGAAGCATGACCGTGGGGAAGCGCCGCCCAAGATTTTTCTGGGGTAGCGGT
>JAITNO010000006.1 GCA_031290405.1 Spirochaetaceae bacterium | reverse complement strand
GAGAAAGCTTGGGGAGAAAAGCGTTTCAGGCGCCGCCGCACGGCACGCAAAAACCCAAAAAAGCCCAGCGCGCAGGCAATGCGCCCCGCCGTGAAAGTTGCGCGTTGAGGCGTCAAAACGCCCTCCAGAGGGTCTGTGGAGGGCCTTTCGTCGATGAGGGCTTGACAGTATGCGTTGGGGCTATATAATCGCGTTCGTACGTTCGTACGTTCGTACGTTCGTACGTTCGTACGTTCGGCCCCTCGCGCGCGCGCGCGAAGAGTCAAGGTGTAGGGTCTTACGGTTTCTGTCTATCATGCTTCCATTATCGCATGGCTTTTCGGGCGTGTCAAGCTTTTTTTTACGGGGGGGGGGCTCC
The DNA here is from genome assembly GCA_031290405.1 of Spirochaetaceae bacterium. GTDB lineage: Bacteria > Spirochaetota > Spirochaetia > Treponematales > Breznakiellaceae > JAITXS01. The sequence continues at coordinate 5,445 of JAITNO010000006.1, read as the reverse complement.
GCCCGTGAAGGACGCCAGGCTACGGGTGGGTCTGGGAGGCCTCAGGCCTCCCAGCGGGGGCGTTGCGGGGGCTGGCCCCCGCAGGAGGGGTAGCGCGCACCGAAGTGCGCGCGTAGGGGGGGGCTCCCCCCTCCTCCTCTCTTCTCTTCTTCTCAGTGAAAGCAAAGCCGACAGCTGGGGGGGGCGGCTTGCGGACAAAAAGCATATCGCTGGGGGCGTGGCCCCGTAGGGCGCAAAAGGCGCCTGTGGCGCCGCCCTATAAGGGCTGCGTCGAAGGGCGTTGTCTCCAGTCAATGCCGGATAATATCACAAGCCGTTACCCCTGCGCCTTGAAGCGCTTTAAGCGCAGCGCGTTGCTCAACACGGACACCGACGACAAACTCATCGCGGCGGCGGCGAAGATGGGATTGAGGAGGGGGCCGCCGAACAGGTAGAGCACGCCGGCGGCAATCGGGATGCCCACGGTGTTGTAGCCGAACGCCCAGAAGAGGTTCTGCTTGATGTTGCGGATGGTTTTCTTGCTTAGATTGACGGCCGTCGGCACATCCATCAGATCGCTGTGCATCAGAACGATGTCGGCGCTTTCCATCGCCACGTCCGTGCCGCTGCCTATTGCGATGCCGATGTCCGCCTGCACCAGCGCCGGAGCGTCGTTGATGCCGTCCCCCACCATCGCCACTGTGCGCCCCTCCTCCTGAAGCTTCTTCACCTCCGCCGACTTGTCCTGCGGCAGCACCTCGGCAAGCACTCTGTCGATGCCCACTTGCCGCGCAATGGCCGCCGCCGTCTTCTTGTTGTCGCCGGTGATCATCGCGACTTCGATGTTCATCCGGTGGAGTATCTCGACGGCCTTCTTGCTGCTGGGCTTTACCACGTCGGCAACGGCGATGATGCCCGCCGCCTTCCCGTCAAGGGCCGCATACATCGGCGTCTTGCCCTCGCCGGCAAGCGCGTCCGACGCCTCCTCCAGGCCGGCAAGCGAAACGCCCCGCTCTTCCATGAGCTTCCGGTTCCCCACAAGCAGCGTCCGTCCCCCTATCGTCGCCAGAAGCCCCAGCCCGGTAAGGGAGCTGAAGCTTTCGACGGGGAGCAGCTCCAGCGTGCGCTCTTCGGCGGCGTTCACTATCGCCTGCGCGAGGGGGTGCTCGCTGTTCTTTTCCGCCGAGGCGACGAGGCGCAGGAAGGTTTTTTCCGCCTCCGCGTCCGCGTCCGCGCCCCCCGCCCGTATGATGTCCGTTACCCGCGGCTTCCCCTCGGTGAGCGTTCCCGTCTTGTCAAAGACGATTGTGTTGATCTTGTGCGCCGTTTCCAGGGCCTCGCCGCCTTTAATCAGGATGCCCAGTTCCGCGCCCTTGCCCGTGCTCACCATGATGGCCGTCGGCGTCGCAAGCCCAAGCGCGCAGGGGCAGGCAATCACCAGCACCGAGATGAAGATCGTCAGGGCAAACTCCACCGTCGTCTTCCCCACAGGCAACAGCGCGCCGTTGCCCGACGCCGCAAAGAACCACGCCGCGCCCGCCGCAAGCGCAATCAGGCAGACCACCGGCACAAAGTAGCCCGACACCACGTCCGCCAGCTGCGCGATGGGGGCCTTGCTCCCCTGCGCGTCCTCCACCAGCTTGACGATCTGAGCCAGCGCCGTGTCGCCGCCAATCTTCGTCGCCTTAAAGCGGATAACGCCCGTCGTATTGATCGTCGCGGCAAACACCGCGTCGCCTGGGCCCTTGTCCACCGGCATGCTCTCGCCGGTAAGCATGGCCTCGTCTATCGCCGTATGCCCCTCCAACACGCAGCCGTCCACCGGAATCTTCGCCCCCGGCTTCACCACGACGACGTCGCCAATCTCCACATCCTCAATCGGGATTTCCTTTTCAACGCCGCCTGAGATTACCAGCGCCGTCTTGGGCGCAAGCCCCATCAGCTTCTTAATCGCCTCGCTCGTCTTACCCTTCGAGACCGCCTCCAGCGACTTGCCCAGCAGAATCAGCGTGATAATCACCCCCGCCGTCTCAAAGTACAGGGAATCCACCGCGGTAAAGTTCCCCTCCACAATCTGGAAAATATTGTACACGCTGAACACAAACGCCGCCGTCGTCCCCACCGCAATCAGGCTGTCCATATTCGGACTGCGCGCGAGCAGCGCCTTAAAGCCCACCGTATAGAACCGGTACCCCACCGCCACCACGGGAATCGCCAGAACCAACTCCACCAGCGCATAGACCAGCGGAAAGTTCATCGGCGACAGCGCAAGCGGAAACGGCAGCGCAACCCAGACGATCATCGGCGCCATCGCAATGTAGAGCAGCGGCGCCGCAAACACCGCCGAAACAATAAACTTCGTCCACAGAACCCGAACCGCCCGCTCCTTTCGCTTGCGGTCCTCGTCGGCGGCCGCGCCCGACAGATCAAGCGCCTTGTAGCCCGCCCGTTCGATAGTCCGCTTAATCTCCGACACCCGCGTCAGCCCTGAGTCGTAGGTAACCGTCGCCTTTTCCGTCGCAAAATTAACCGAGACGGCGACAACGCCCTCCATCTTGCCAATCGCCCGCTCCACCCGCGCCGAGCACGCCGCGCACGTCATCCCGCCCACCGGAATCGCAACCACATTTCCATTTACAATGCTTTCCATAATAACACTCCTCTCCATAATATCGCCGCCTCGCTGCGGCAAGCCCTAACCACGCTTCCAGCGCGCAAACATCTTCTTCGACCGCGCCAAAAACTCTCTTGGAATCGTGACGGTCGTCTCCGTAACCACCTTGTCGGCCTTAAAAATCGGCGCCGGATTGCAGCCGCCCGAGCGCACCTCAACCTGACTCATGCGGAACTGGTTCCCGCAGTTTTGGCAGACCAGCACAGTGCCCTGCTGCTTATAAAACCCGCGCCCCGAACCATAGCACACCTGGCACGTGTTAAACGCCGTCCGCACCGACCCATCAGGCGCGCGAACCGCAATAACCTCCATCCGCGTCCCCTCGACCTCCACCGGATAGAACTGCGCCGTCTCGCCCACCTCGGCAAGCACAATCACCAGGTCATCATCCCGTGTAACCGGACGATCGCCCCCTTGAGCAAACCCCAACGCCGCCGCGCCCCAGAGCGCCGCAGCCAACAACCATCGCCGCCTCATCGCGTCCCCCCTTTGCGCCCCAATCCACGCAGCAACAACACGACAACAATCGCCACCACCGGCACAACACAATGCCAATGACTCAATAAAAAATCCATACAAGCCTCCTCAGCTTCAAACGTTCCCGCATCCTAACACGCAATTGTGAATGAATTATGAGTTTTTTGTTGCGCCCTACGGGGCTAAGCCTTTTTTTGTAGCGGCCTACGGCGCTAAGCCCTCAGCGATACGCTTTAAGGTTGAGAGCGGCGTTCCCCCGGCACGGCTTTTCTTTCATAATAAGGAGGAGGGGCGCGCGTCCTTCACACATCAAGAGAAAACGGGTATCACTTCGACCATCACGACGGTTATGACCACGTCGGCGCTGTCCCAGACGGCGATTGAATCGTTGCAAGACCTCGGCGGCGCCCGCATAGGCGTGCTGAACGGCAGCATTGGCGAGATGATTTTGGATTCAGGCGGGTACAATCTTGTTCCCCTTGACACGGCGCCCATCGGCTGGAATGCGGTGGGAAAGCATGACGTTGACGCCTTTGTCTGCGACGCGCCGGTGTTGGAGTATTACAACAGTATGTATCCCAACAAAAACATCCGGTTGCTGGACGGGCTGTTTCACCCTGAACGTTACGCTTTTGCCGCCCATGACATAGACTTCGCCAACAGGTTGTCCAGGGAACTGATTAGACTGTACGAAGATGGAACGCTGGGGAAACTGAAATTAGTATATGTGGGGGAATGAGGGCATGGCCCGATAGCGAATGGGGGGAGGTGTGGGGCCTGCCCAAAGCGGGCGGGGTTCCGCGCAAAGCGGGCGGGGGAGGGCAGTTTGCGGACGTACAGCGCAACGCTCAGGGCGCAGCCCCGTAGGGCGCGGCGAAAGAAACTATTTTGGCGGCGGCGGAGGGGAGGACTTCGTAGATGTTGGGGTGGAAGCCGAAGATGCGCTCGTAGTCTTCCAGTTTGTCAAGGTAATTTTGCATTTTGTCGGGCTCGACGATGATGTAGACGCAGCCGCCGAAGCCGTTGCCCGTCATGCGGGCCCCCAGAATGCCTTCGGTTTCCTGGGCGCGCTTCACCAGCCAGTCCACTTCGGGACAGGAGACCTCGTAAAGGTCGCGCAGACTTTCGTGCGAGTGGAAAACGTCGCGAGTGATGGCGGCGAGGTCACCCTCCCGCAAAGCAGTTTCAAGTTCCTTTATCCGGTTGAGTTCCTGAATCACGTGCAGGCTGTGGCGGCGGGCCTCTTCTTCCAGGCCCGTCATCAATTCGATCATGTTTTGTCCCATGAAATCCTTGAAACTCTTCGCCGGTTGCTTTTTGGACAGAAGAGAGAGGCCGCGGTCGAGGTCTTCGCGCCTGATGCGAAGCTCGTCGGAGGCGCCGAAGAAGGGCACGCGCGAATCCAGGATGAAGATTTTATGCTTGGGGAAGGGGTTTTTGATCTTGACCACTTCGCCGGAGGCCTCGTCGACGATAAGGAAGCTGTCTTTCCGCGCGTTCATTATGATGAGGAAGTCGCAGAGCTTGTTTTCGCCCTCGTAAAACTCCTTGTGGCATTCGTCCAGGCGGCGGATCAGTTCCTTGTCGCTGACGGCGGCGTTGTAGAAACGCCGGAGGGCGAGGGCGGAGGCGACCTCGACGGCGGAGGCGGCGGCCAAGCCGATGTTCTGCGGGATGTTCCCCGTGATGGTAAAGCTCATGCCTCGCGGCTCGAAGCCTTTTTGCGAAAAAAGGTAGATGGCGAGCTTTACGTGGTTTGCCCAGCGGTCTTCGCGCTTGAATTTGTAGTTAAGGATGCTCGTCCGCTTGCGTTCCGACGTTTCGGCCGTGTAAAACCGCAGGGAGTTGTCCTTGCGGGCGCTTACGGCGACCTTGAGGGAGCGGTCTATGCCGCAAGCCAGGACGACGCCGGCGCCGGCCTGGCTGTATTCGCCCATCAGGTTGAGCCGCGCGGGCGCTTCCGCAATGACGATTCTTTCGTTTTTATCGGTTATTTCGTACTCTTTACAATGAATGAGGGCTGCCTCTGCCATTATGCGATCCTCTCGGAGTTTTTTGATGTATAGCGCGGCGTTTCCGCACCACGGGAAGAAGACTATCATAAAATGCGACATTATGCAAGTGAAACGGAAAACATATCCGATAATTATATTGTCAATTTAAGAATAAAAAGGGCTCTGACTACTTGCATTTTTTTTTGTTTATAGTTATCGTTAAGCGCAAGGGTCGGTTAAGTCCGAACGCATTTAGTTGGTTTTATTTTGGAGGTATCAGTATGAAACGCAAGTTAACAGGTATTGTGGCAATTGGGAGCG
>JAITNO010000005.1 GCA_031290405.1 Spirochaetaceae bacterium | reverse complement strand
CACCCTCCAGAGGGTCTGTGGAGGGCCTTTCGTCGATGAGGGCTTGACAGTATGCGTTGGGGCTATATAATCGCGTTCGTACGTTCGTACGTTCGTACGTTCGTACGTTCGTACGTTCGTACGTACGTTCGTACGTTCGTACGGCCCCTCGCGCGCGCGCGCGAAGAGTCAAGGTCTAGGGTCTTACGGTTTCTGTTTATCATGCTTCCATTATCGCATGGCTTTTCGGGTGTGTCAAGCTTTTTTTTACAAGCCGGCCTGGGGCGGGGGGGGCGGGTACGGCACATCGGGGACTTTGTTCGCCCAATCCGCCGCCCTTGTGCGGGTAGCGCACTTCAACGTGTAAGCCCTCCGCAACAGTCCATTCGCATTGAGGTTGTAAATTTGCGCCGCTATTCGCGGCGTGGGGGGGGCTCCGACCGTGAAGGACGCCAGGCGAGCGGGGGGTCTGGGGGGCCTCAGGCCTTCCAGCGGGGGGTGTGGGGGGCGGCGCCCCCGCGCCTCTTCGCGCAAGGGATTGGAGCGGCGCGCAGCGTTCCCCCCGCGCAGCGGGGGGAATGGAGCGCAGCGGAACCGCGCAAAGCCCGACCCCTCCGCGCCTGCGGCGCGGAGGGGGTGCGCCCCTCTTCTTCTTCTTCTTCTTTGTGAAAGCAAAGCCGAAAGCTGGGGAGGGCCGCTTGCGAGCATAAGGCGTAGTGCTGGGGGCTTAGCCCCGTAGGGCGCAAAAGGCGCCTGTGGCGCCCTGTGGCGCCCTCTTGACGAAAAAAAACAATAAACCTATACTGCGGCAATTGGATATCAGATGGAACTAAAAAAAATGCAAGAAGTTACTGCCGAGCTGCAAGAAAAAAAAGAACGGCAGGACAACGTTAATTTCAAGATGGTAACCTTTTCGCTCTCCGGCAAGGATTACGGCGTTGATATTATGAATATCAAGGAAATCGCCAAGGCGGATAAGTTTACCTACGTGCCGAACGCCGCCGGTTTCGTGCGGGGCGTCTATAATTTGCGCGGCGACATCATCCCCATCATTGATTTGCGGCTTTTCTTCCACCTTCCGCTTGGCAAGCCGGGCGACGGGCAGGAAAACCTCCTTATCCTCCATATTGAGGACAGGGTCTACGGCACAATCGTCGATAAAATCGACAAGGTTGTCGGCGTGAACGTCCAGGCGATTCAGCCGCCGCATCCGATTTTCGGCGACATCAACATTAAATACATTACCGGCGTCGTGGAGCAGACGGGCAGTCTGTACATTATCCTCGATGTTGTGCGGATTTTTTCGCCGAATCAGGCCGTCAATCAAAAAACGGGGGAAAAACACCTCGACTTTACCGGCGCCGCCGCCGCCGCGCCTGACGCGGCCCCCCCCACCGCCGATGAGCGGCGCGGTTATTCGGACAACGATCTTGCCTTCATCAAAGACTCGCTTGCCGCTCTGCAAAAGTTCTACGCCGGCCCCCTGAACGAGCGCTGGATTGAAAGCCGCCTTGCCGAATGGGGGAAGTCGCGTTCCCTGTCGAACATTCAATTGAAGGACGCCGACGAGGCGCGGGAGTTTTTGGATCCGTTCTACTCGCCTTTTACCGGCGGCTTCTGGTCGGAAGGTTACGCCGACGCGCTTAAAGACATCCTGCCGGATATGCCGTCGAACAACATTCAGGTGTGGAATCCCGGTTGCGGCAAGGGCTACGAATCTTTCTCTCTTGCCTGTCTTCTAAAAGTGCGCTATCCTGACGCCCACATCAAGATTTGGGCCAACGACAGCGACATCATGGCGATTGCCAATGCGCCGAACATGGTCTTCAATCCTGAGGGCGTTCCCGAGTTTTGCCGGGGTTTCCTGGTGAAGGGCAAGAACGGGTCCACGTTCAACGCGGCGATAAAAGATTCGATTGTTTTCGAATACCACGATGTGGCGCACGGGAACACGCTGCCGGATATTGACATTGTTTTTATCCGTGATTTATTATCGTTCTTGCCGGAGAAAACGCAATCCGCGATGATTGACGAGATTCGGGACAGACTGAAGAAGACGGGGCTTATCGTTACCGGAGCCCATGAGCTTATGCCCGAAGGCTGGAAGAATGTCGGCAAGGATGACATTCCGGCGTTCGTTCGCGTATAATTTTTGTTGCTAAAGGAGCAGAACATGAGAGTTGAATACATCAATCCGTTTGTGGAAGCGACGTACAATGTGTTAAAGGAAGTCTTGCAAGGCGAAGTGAAGCGGGGCGATCTCTATTTGAAAGAGTCCACGATGAAGATTATGGGCGTCGCCGCCCTTGTCGGGCTTGCCGGAGACGTCGAGGGGCGCGTCCTCTTCGATATGACGAAGGATACGGCCTTGAAGGTGGCCGGGGCGATGAATTTCGGCGAGGTGTTCAAGACCCTCGACGACATGGCAAAGTCGACGATCACCGAGCTTGCCAACATGATAACCGCGCAGGCCATTACCAAGCTCTACGATTTGGGCTTTAAGTTTGACTTGACGCCGCCCGCGCTGTTTATCGGCGACAACATGGAAATCGCCAACACGCTCAAGGTTGAGGCGCTGATTGTCCCGATGGAATTGGGGCAGTACGGCAAAGTCGAAGTGAACGTCGCGATTAGAGAGAGAGTGTAGTTCGCAGGGCGGTTAGCTCAGTTGGTTAGAGCGTCGGTATGACACGCCGAAGGTCACAAGTTCGATTCTTGTATCGCCCAGAAAATGATTATCATCGGAGAAAAATTAAACGGATCCATCCCGTCGGTGGGCAGGGCCATTGCGGAACGGGACGCCGCGCTCATCCGCGACATTGCGAAGAGGCAGGCGGACGCCGGAGCCGCATTTATCGACGTGTGCGCCTCGACGCCGGAAGAGGTTGAGCTTGAGACGCTCAAATGGATGATAGATCTTGTGCAAGACGCGACGGACGCGCCCATCGCCATTGACAGCCCCAGCGCGAAGATCTGCGCCGCCGCCGTCCAATACTGCAACAAACCCGGACTCATCAACTCAGTTTCGATGGAAGGCGGCAAGGCCGACGTCGTGTTCCCCGTCATCGCCGCCTCAGGCTGGCAGTGCGTCGCCCTTTTGAGCGACGACTCCGGCATCCCCAAATCCGCGGAGAAGCGCCTCGAGGTCTTCGACGCGCTTATGCAAAAAGCCGCCCAGTACAAGATCGGCCCCGAAAGGCTCCACGTCGACCCGCTTATCGAAATGCTCTGCACCTCCGAAGACGGCATCGAAAAGATCCTCGCCACGATGAAAGCCATCAAAGCCCTCCAGCCCGCCGTCCACTTGACCGGCGGGGCAAGCAACATTTCGTTCAATTTGCCCGCGCGCAAGTACATCAACCGCGCCTTTATCATCCTGGCGATGGCCGCCGGCATGGACAGTGCCATCCTTGACCCTTTGAATAAAGACATGATGGGCTTAATCTACGCCGCCGAAGCCCTCCTTGGGCAGGATGAGATGTGCATCGGCTACATCAACGCCTTTCGAGCCGGCATATTCGGCGAAAAATGAAACGCCCCGCGGCGCGGCGCGGGAGCCTGCCTGCAAGGGAATAACCCCATGGACGAAACGATGCGGCTTCTCGCCGAAGGTTGCGGCTTTTCCGCCGTCGCGGGCCTCGACTCAGGCTCCATCGTCGTGCGGGAGGAAGTCCGCGCCGCCTGCGCCGCAAACAAGTGCGGCGCCTACGGCTTAAACTGGGCCTGCCCCCCCGCTTGCGGCAGCCTGGAAGACTGCGCCGCGAAGATGCGCGCCTTTAGTTCCGGCGTCCTTGTGCAGAGCTCCAGCGCCTTGCGCGACTCGTTTGATTATCCGGCGATGGAAGAGGCCGGCAGAAGGCACAACCGCCGCCTAAGGCGCTTTGCGGAGAAGCTAAAAGCCCTTCATCCCCGCGCCTTAGTCCTCGGCGCCGGCCCCTGCACGGTGTGCCGGCCTTGCACATACCCCTCGCTCCCCTGCCGCTTCCCCGACAAGATGGCCTCCTCCCTGGAGGCCCAGGGCATCGTCGTAAGCGAGCTCTGTCTGGCCAACAATCTTCCTTACTACTACGGCCCGGGCATCCTGACCTACACGGGCTGCGCGCTCTTTTCCGCGAATATATTCCGTATGGTCAAACCTTCTGTCGCTTGACCATCCTGCGAATCCTCAGCAAATGGACAATCGCAACCACATTGCAACGCCGATGCCGCAA